>JBBQUE010000566.1:0-3332 GCA_038212805.1 Bryobacterales bacterium
CACCGGATCGTGGAGGCCCTGGGGGACATGCTGGAAGTGTTGGGGGATCCCGCGGTCGTGGTGGCCCGGGAACTCACCAAGCTCCATGAGGAGTGGCTATCGGGTTCGGCGTCGGAAGTGCAAGCGGTGCTGGCCAAGCGCGGCAGCGTCAGGGGCGAGTTCGTAGTGATCGTCAGCAAGAGTGAAGCGCCGGTACCAAGTGATCTTTCGGTGGAGGAAGAAGTAGAGGCGCTGATCCGGAGCGGCGTGCCTAAGATGGATGCCCTGAAGCAGGTGGCCCGCCGCCGGGGCTTATCCAAGCGGGAGGTGTACAAAAAATCTCTGTAATGGCCGGCTGATCTTGAATAATATGAACGGCGTAGCGGCGAATCTGGTCTTTCAGATCGTCTCCTTGAATATATTCAGCGGGTGACTTCCCATCGATCCGTGCCAGCAACAGAGCCCCCAGATGAGCGACGGTCGCGGACCGAAACCAATCCTCGGGATCGAGCGCCCCCCAAAATCGCAGCGCCGCCTGAAAGTATTGTGAGCGCCATTGCGGCCGGTAAAAGCTCTTCAGCAACAGATGATTCAACAGGAAAGCCGCATCGAAACTGGGATCTCCGAAGTGAATCACCTCAAAGTCTATCGCTATTACAGCGTTACTTGAAATCAGCAGGTTCTTGGGACTCCAGTCGCCATGCACCAAACCAACCCTCCGCGCCCCTGTCTCAGAGATAAGCCGTTGAAAATACGGGGCTAATTCGGGGTGCCGCAGCGCAGTCGCCCGGTAATACGGGTCAATTCGTAGCTCATCGAAGATCGTCTGATCGCCAAACTCTGCCTCCATGGCTTCGTTTTTTTGCGTCCGCGAGATCATCGCTTTCAGGATCCGTCCGGCCGATTCGGCGGTCCCTAAATCGATGGTCCCGGCCATCAGCAGATCCTTCCATGGCTTCGTTTTTTCGGGTGCCGCCGACATGGCGAAAAGGAAATTGTCACGATCTTCGAAGAGAATTTCCGGAACCGCTCCGTCGGGCAAAACCGGCTTCAGTTGCCGCATGGCCGACGCCTCCCGGAAGATCCGCCGCCGGTCCGAGAACCAATCCTGCTCTACCCTCAGCTTGCCTAACGACTGTTTGAGGACCAAGCGCTGATCCCCCGTTTCAATCAGCACTACCGTGTTGGAAACACCACCGCCCAGCAAAGTAGCCCTACATGGATACCCAAGGTAGTCCGCCGCATTCGATTCTGAAAGTTCAAACATCTGCTGCCTAGCGCTGCTTCAAACGTAACTGCAAAACCAGCCGCATCACCATCTGCTCCAGCAGGTCAGCGGTCTGGCGAAAAGCTTCCACGTCCTGTCCCACCGGATCTGGCACCTTCCAGTCTTCAACCGGAACCGCCAGCGACGGGATTTTCTGCCCGGACATGTTCACGATCAGGTCAAATGACAAGGGGTTCACCTCGTCCGCGCCCTTGGGAAAAGCGTCCGAGATATCGATATTGCGGTCTGCCAACACCTTGATACTAAAAGGATCCACCCGCACAAACGGGGCTAGCCCGGCGCTTTGCACTTCCATCACGTCGGAGCCATACTTGCGCCCCAGGCCTTCGGCCATCGGGCTCCGGCATGAGTTTCCAATGCAAACGAACAATACCCGCGTTTTCTTCTTATCCATTGGCAATTTTATCGACGAACATGCGATGGATTGTAGAGTCGCGGGTCAACTCGGGATGGAAGGTTGCAGCCATGTGGCGGCCCTGCGCCACTAGAACCGGATCGCCGTGATACTCGGCCAGAACGCGGGTGTGCTCCCCGATCCGGCGAATGATAGGCGCACGGATGAAGACCGCCTCTATCTCCGCGCCGTCGCCCGCCAGCTTTAGCCGGCCAATCTGGCTATCCACCTGGCGGCCGTAGGCGTTGCGCTCCACATCGATATCCATCAAACCTAGCGAGGCCTGCGCCGGATTCGTCACACCGGTAGCCAGGAGAATAGCCCCCGCGCATGTTCCAAAAATTGGACGGGATAGGCCGTAGCTGCGGAGGGGCTCGAATAACCCCTCCAGATTGATCAGCTTCAGCATGGTGGTGCTTTCCCCGCCCGGAATAATCAACCCGTCTACCGAATCGAGTTCGGCGGACGTCCGCACTTCCACCGGTTCGGCACCGGCCCGCTCGATGGCGCGGGAGTGCGCTTCAAAATCGCCTTGCAGGGCAAGCACCCCGACTCGGGTGCGGGCGGGGGCCACTTACCAGCCTCGGGTCTGCATGAGTTCGCTCTCATGCATTTTCGAAATGTCCAGCCCAGGCATTCCGATTCCCAGGTCCTCACTGGCTTCCAGCAGTTTCGCCGGATCCTTATAGTAGGTAGCAGCCATCACGATGGCCTTGGCGCGCGCCTCCGGATCGTCCGATTTGAAAATGCCAGACCCCACGAAGACCGCTTGCGCGCCCAGGTTCATCACCAGCGCTACGTCCGCCGGAGTCGCAATGCCGCCCGCCGAGAAGTTCGGCACCGGCAGCTTTCCATGCGCCGCCACCCATTCCACCAGTTCCAACGGCGCGCCCAGGTTCTTCGCCTCATGCACCAGTTCTTCCTTACCGAGCACGGTGAGCTGCCGCATCTGCTTGATAATAGTGCGCATATGGCGCACAGCCTCAACGATATTGCCGGATCCCGCCTCGCCCTTGGTGCGGATCATGGCCGCGCCTTCCGCAATCCGCCGCAGTGCTTCGCCCAGGTTACGAGCGCCGCAGACAAACGGGACTTTAAAATCGCGCTTATCCACATGGTGCTCTTCGTCGGCCGGCGTTAGCACTTCGCTTTCGTCGATGAAATCCACTTTCAGCGCTTCCAGAATCCGGGCTTCGGAGAAATGGCCGATCCGCACTTTGGCCATGACGGGGATGCTGACGGAGCCCATGATTTCCCGAATCACCGAAATGGGGGAGGAACGCGCCACGCCGCCTTCCTTGCGAATGTCCGAAGGCACCCGTTCCAAAGCCATGACGGCGCATGCCCCGGCCCGTTCCGCGATCACGGCCTGGCTCGCGTTCACCACGTCCATGATCACTCCGCCTTTTAACATCTCGGCGAGTCCGACTTTTAATCGAAATGTTTCGTCTAAGAACATGACAACTCCTTTGTGATTTTTCCTGGGGGCGGGTTCCTAAGCGAATCCGCCCCCGATTTCTTTCTCTAGACCATGGCCGTCATCGGTTCCAGCCTGGAATCCTTGGCCCGCTCCAACTCTTCCCGGAATATTCCACCCAACAGCGCCAATCCTGCTTCGATGCGATGCGGTTCCACGCCCGCAAAGCTGATGCGCAAACTCCCCGGAACTTG
>JBBQUE010000567.1:0-3330 GCA_038212805.1 Bryobacterales bacterium
GTGGTCCGCCAATAACTGAACATCGCGCGAACCTGTGCGGGCGAGCGCTGCGCCATTGGAACATTCAGCATCTCGCGCACCGCGGCGGGAAGCGGATCGGCCACTGCGTTCGGGTTGCCCGTTACCGATAGCCGGATACGCCCCAGATTGTTGCTTTGGTTATCGTCACTGTTCCAGCCCCCGTGGTTCTGCTTCAGATAGAACGTGAGCACCGTCTCGCCGGCATTTTCAACGGGCTGCTCAGCAGTGAAAACAGCCTTGCGCGGCTGATTACGCTGCCCCGGCCCGGCGTCGATCCCCCAAGCCGTTTCATCCTTCCCATCGATCGCAAAATCAATCGGACCGGTCACGCGGCGCTTGCCGCTCCGGTCGTCGAAAATGGCATCGAGCGGAGTTTCCAGCGGGTTGATATCGGCCGTCGCCGTGGCAATTTTTACGGGCTTGCCGTCCGCTTCCACGCGGAAATCGGTCAACGCTCCGCCGCCATTGGGCGCGCGACCCGGCCCGCTCAGCGGCAGGTTCGGATCGTTCAAAAGTTCCAGACGGAAGGCCGCGATCTTCGGCAGCTTCGTCTTCACCGTCATCTTCACGGTGTGCTTCGTCGGGGCGTAGCCTTGCGCCAGGAACGAACCATCCGCCATCGGCTGATACTTCTGGCCGCCGGTTGAAATCATGTCTACTTCCGGACGCACCACGGTCCACTCCGGTTGATCGCGCTTCACGGTCTCTTCCCAGGCCGACATGCGTGTTTCCCAGCCCGGACTACGGTGCCGCAGACCATCTTCCCACTCCCCGATTTGCCGGAACAGATCGGCCCGCTTCATCTGTTCGGCGGGCGTGTAGGCCGCCATGTTCGCTTCATGCGAGTCGTTCAGGAATGCGAACAGCTTGTAATACTCTTCCTGCTTCAGCGGATCGAACTTGTGGTTGTGGCACTGCGCGCACTGAATAGTTACGCCCAGCACGCCCTTGCCTATGGCATCCATCCGGTCGAACATAGCTTCCATGCGAAACTGTTCCGGATCGATGCCGCCCTCTTCGTTGATCATGGAATTGCGCAGGAAGCCGGTGGCCACGCGTTGATCCTGGGTGGGATTGGGCAGCAGGTCGCCCGCTATTTGTTCGGTGATGAATTCGTTGTAAGGCAGATCGCGGTTCAGCGCATTGATCACCCAGTCGCGGTAAAACCAAACCCAACGCAGCTTGTCTTTCTCATACCCATCGGAATCCGCGTAGCGCGCCGCATCCAGCCACACGCGGCCCCAGCGCTCCCCAAAATGCGGCGAGGCCAACAGACGGTCCACTTGTTTCTCATACGCTTTCGGGCTCTTGTCACTCAGGAACGCGTCCACTTCCTCGGGGGTGGGTGGCAGGCCGATCAGGTCCAGGCTGGCACGCCGCAGCAGTGTGATTTGATCCGCTTCAGGCGCAGGCGCCAAGCCTTCCTTCTCCAGCCGCGCGAGTATAAAACGATCAATTCCGTTGGCTGGCCACGCGCTGTTCTTCAACGCGGGCCACGCCGGGCGTAAAGGGGGGATGAAAGCCCAATGGGGTTTGGCCTCCACCGGTTGGCTGCTCTGCTCTGCCCATCGTTTCAGAATATCGATGGAGGCCGCGTCCAACTTGCCACCCAACGGCATGCGGGCCAGATCGCCCAGCCCAGCCACCCGCTGATAGATCAACGGAGCCTTACCCGCAGGTTCGGCATCCAGCCGCAACCCCGCTGACTGCATTTTGGGACCGTGGCACGACTGGCACGACTTCATAAAGATAGGAGAGACGTCGCGCGCAAAATCGACCTTGAGCTGCGGAGGTGCCGAGATCTGGCCTAGCATTGCGCTGGCCAGGGCGATTGCCAGAAGGGTCCGTTTCATACTTGACCCCTATTTCATCACAGTCACCCGATGGGCGGCAGCGGATACCGGAACTTGCCCTGAAACACGTCGGCAAAGACGGCGACCATCTCGTCATGGATCCCGCCGTTGTCGGCAATCAGGCTGGGGCCGTGCAGATTTTTGGGCCCGCCGCGCATATCGGAACAGCGGCCGCCCGCTTCTTCCACCAGCAGGATGCCCGCGGCCATGTCCCAGGGATTCAGTCCGAATTCCCAGAATGCCTCAAACCGCCCGCAGGCGACGTACGCCAGGTCGATGGCGGCCGAACCGGCGCGGCGGACGCCATGGGTACGCATGGCCATCTCCCAATAAAAGTAGATGTTCACGTTCTGGTGGCGCTTGCGGCTGGGGAAGCCTGTCGACACCAGGGAATCTTCCAGGCGCGCGGCTTTCGATACCGCGATCTTCTGGCCGTTCAGCGTAGCGCCGCTGCCCTTTTCGGCCGCGAAGAGTTCCTGCCGGGTGGGATCGAGGGTGACGCCCGCGATCAGTTCGCCCGCCTTCGCCAGCGCCAGGGTTACGTTGAAAACCGGAAAGCCGTGCGCGAAGTTCGTGGTGCCGTCCACCGGGTCCACGTACCAGCAGTATTCAGACGAACTCTCGTGGCCGCCGCCTTCTTCCGCCACAATGGCGTGATCAGGAAAATGGGCGCGCAGGCGCTCGACAATTAAACGCTCAGAAGCCCGGTCGGCTTCGGTTACCAGGTCGGCATCGCATTTGAGTTCATAGGAGACATTCCCGAAATAATCCATCAAAAGGACGCCCGCTTCGCGAGCTATGTCTATGCTGATGTCTAAATAGGATGCCAATCAAGCCTCATATAGATACTTGATATCGTGCTTGAAAACGAACAGGTTCGGACCGTCTTTGCGTGTGATGCGAATGAAGTGGACGTCGTAAAACTCTACCAGGCCCTCCACCTCTTCGTCGTCGCTCAACCGAACCCGGACCCGGATTTCGTTATCAATCAGATATTTAAGATACTTTACTTCTTCGAACGTCTGTTCCGGGGCTTTCTGCTTGGCTTTCAAGGTTTTGCTCTGTCGGATGTCTTAACGGCCTCGCGGCCTTGCGGTGGATTCTTCGAACTCCCCATAATACCCATTTCGCGTCAGCACCCGCAAACCGGGAGGCGTCACGGTTACCTTCAGCGCATGAAACGCGTTCTTCGTGAGCGGAACGGCCTTGGGATAAAAGCCTACCAGATATTGGGTGCGCAGCTCGCGGAGAATGTCGGAAAAGGCGGAATCCAGTTCAGCCCCCGGAGCGGGGAGAAAGAGGCGGCCGCCGGTGCCAGCGGCAAGCGTGGTCAGCGCATGTTCGCCCCCGGTGTTGCGGCCGGCCTGATTGCGAATTGGGATCACTACGACCGGGTACAGAATGGCGTCGGCCAGGTGGGTTTCCTGAAGCGCGTCGTTGAAAGTCTTGGCGCTGG
>JBBQUE010000568.1:0-3323 GCA_038212805.1 Bryobacterales bacterium
GAGCTCTATAAAGCCATCACCAACGGATTGCACGCCGCTTCGCTCCTGGCTGGCGGCGTGGAACAGACGCCTGAATGGCGGGCCATGCGCGAATCCCCGTGCCGCGCGGAATGGCGTGGCCGCGTCACACTCTACTATCCCTGGGTGGGCGCAGCACAGGCCGCAGCACGGGCCGGGACCAGCGCGCCCGAGCTTTACGGCCGGTTGGTAAGCCGTCTGATGGCCCAACGCGAAGTGGAGTATGGCGAGTTGACGTTCTTTGGCGACACCCGCTATTCAGCCTCCGGGCGGGCCGTGGCCAAGAGTTTACAGCGTGGCGCGGCGCGCCTGTTCCGCGCCCGGCTGCGCGCCCCGGTGGATGTTTATGAGGGGCCCGCCATGAATCATTCCTATCATGAAATGATCATCGGCCACGGCAAGTGCCTCTCGACCATTCTCATCTCGGATGCGCCCGAACAGATCCCGGCGATCGGCTACACGGCGGATTACCATCGCTGCCAGTTCCTGGCCACGCTGACCGCTTTGGCGCAGCGCAACCGGCCCGTGGTCGCCATCGCTCTGAAGGATCTGGAGGCGCCCTCGCTGGCTGCCCTGGATGAATTCTTCAGCCAGGCTGCGAAGCATGTCACTCTGTAATAGGGCATGGCAAGACCAAAGTAAGGGGGATCGAGAAAGCCTAAGGCGAGCGCGGCGGCTGATCTGAAGGGCGCGCTTCCCTGTCTTTTTCTGGTTCTCATGGGAATGATTTTTTTGATGATGATATTTTATTTCTCGTTGCAGTCGGCAAAAGCATGAGGTCCGACGGACGTAAGCTGGACCAAATGCGGCCAGTGAAGATTACGCCGAACTTCCTGCTGACCGCGGAAGGGTCGGCTTTGATTGAAGTGGGCAACACCCGCGTATTGTGCGCGGCTACGCTGGAAGATGCGGTGCCTCCGTTCCTGCGGGGCGGAGGGAAGGGCTGGCTGACGGCGGAGTATTCCATGCTGCCGCGCGCCACCGCCACGCGCACGGTCCGCGAAATCGTGAAAGGGAGGCCCTCCGGCCGGACCCACGAGATTCAGCGGTTGATCGGCCGGTCTCTGAGAACAGCACTGGATATGACCGCGCTCGGCGAGCGCAGCGTGATCGTCGATTGTGACGTTCTACAGGCCGATGGGGGCACGCGCACGGCGGCCATCACCGGCGCATATGTAGCCGTGTGCCTGGCTTTGAAGAAGCTGGTCTGCTACGGCACCTTGAAGGCGATGCCGATACGGGATCATGTGGCCGCCACCAGCGTCGGCGTGGTGGATGGAACGCCCATGCTGGACCTTTGCTATGAAGAGGATTCCGCGGCGGAAGTGGATTTGAACATCGTGTTAACCGGGAAAGGCCAGTTCGTCGAACTGCAGGCCACGGCGGAGCGCAACGAGTTTACTGACGATCAACTGATCGCCATGATCGCCCTGGGCCGCAAGGGCGTGCGGCAATTGATCGAACTGCAGCTGCAGGCCATGAATCTTTAGCAACCCGAACGACAGCCGGCTGAAACGCCGGGTGCGCGGGCGGCGTTTAAACCATTAGAATGAAATTAGGCTTATTCATGTCTTTTTGCCGCTCGTTTGCTTGGATTGCCCCGGCCCTGCTTCTGCCGGCGGGAGGCTGCGCTCAGGAACAGGCTCCCCCATCGCCGTTCGTGGTCGATGCCGGCACCCGGATCCCCCTCAGCATGATCAATAGCGTCAGCACGCGCAACGCCGCGGAAGGAGACCGGATCTATCTGGAGACGGTATTTCCCATCCTGTCGAACGGCAGGATTGTGATCCCGCCAGGCAGTTACGTCGCGGGTACGGTTACCTCCGTGAAACGGCCTGGCCGCGTCAAGGGCCGGGGCGAGCTCTATGTGCGCTTCGATTCCTTAACGCTGCCAAATGGAGTCACGCGGGATTTCCGCTCGCGCATGGGAAGCCTGGATGGGCGCGCCAATGAGCAGTTCGACAAGAGTGAAGGCACCATTAAGAGTGAAGGCAACAAGAGCGGAGACGCCCGGACGGTAGCTGAGGGCGCGGGTGCGGGCGCGGCCATTGGAGGCCTGGCAGGGGCGGCGGCGGGCCATGGAATCATGGGTGCGGGCGTTGGCGGAGCCGCCGGGGCAGCCGCGGGGCTAGTGGGTGTACTGCTTACGCGCGGACCGGAGGCCATGCTGTCGAAGGGCACCACGCTCGATATGGTGCTGGATCGAACGCTGCGCTTTGACGACAACGAAGTGGATTTCAGCAACTCCCCCGGTCATCGTGTTTCCAATTCCGATAATTCGGGGCCCATGCCCCCGAAGAAGAACCAATCCACGCTTCCCGGGCGCCGGTTTTAGAGTTGCCAGGACATTCCACGCGGTTCGTTGGTTCTTAGCCTGCGCCTGAAATCATCCTGTTCCGGGGTGAGGTTTTCAATCTACTGTTGCTGTTCCAGCGTCAGTTGCTCCGCTCGAACAAGCACGCTGGCCTGTTTCCTGGCTTCTTCCTTCCGGATCTTCAGCATCGCTTTCAGCGCCGCGCTGCGTACCTTCGAGTCTTCGTCTTTGACCATGGTCTGAAGCTGGGGGAGGGATTGGCTGTTGCCGGTCTTGCCCATCGCCCAGCATGATGTCGCGCGAAAAGCAGCCTTGGGATGGTTCGCCATCGTGGATAGCATCTGCCCGATCTTTTCCTCCCCCCAACAAATGCAGCCCCACCATGGAGTTGCCCGCCACCCGGTTATGCTCGTCGCGGGTATGGTCCCAAAGCAGGGTTCTCGATTTCGGACTTTCCAAGCCCCATATGGCCTCCACCGCGTTAGCGCCCAAGCGCCGGTCCTCGCCTTGCCTGAGTTGGCGCTCAGTCCAGGCCACGTCTTGCACGCGCTTACCCACCACCAGGACCGCCTTTGAGGAAATCCGCGATTCAATGTGCTGCACCAGATGACCCAAAATCGGCACAATGCGGCGGCCGCCCGAAGTCTCGTCCAGAATATCCAGGGCGCGCTCTACTAGGGGCACGTCGAAGCCCGGCGCTACGCTTCCCTGGCGATTGGGTAGGCAACGGGCCAGCCGCACGTCCAGTGATCGATCGCTGGCCATCAACTGGCTGAACAGGAGAATGGCTTCCCCCCGCGTAAGTCGCCAGGGCTCCGCCAGCATCCGGAGCATCCCATCTTGATTTAGCAGCAAGGTTGCCATGTAGCGCTGTCCCGGGGAATCATCCGGATAGAGCAATATCCTCAGAGCGGCATTGCAGAAAAATTCCGGCGTCTCGGCTGCCAACTGCTTGATCAGTTGAATACTGAGCAGACTGTGCCCAAACTCC
>JBBQUE010000569.1:0-3313 GCA_038212805.1 Bryobacterales bacterium
TTGCCGATTACCAGACAGATGGATGTTGTGGGACCAAGAGAATCATGAATCTGTTTAAACCCGTTACGGCAACTGCCCCTACACTCGCCAAGGCTGTTTCGCTTCACCTGGAAGGAAACAGACGAGAGGCGCTACTGGAAATAGACCGTCTGATCGAGGCGGGCGGGGGAGGGCCGGAAGCCTATTCCGCGAAGGCTTACATCCAGATGGAATTGGAACAATACGCGGAAGCCGCACAGAGTTACTCCAAGGCGCAGGGTGTGAATCCGCCGGATAGTGCCGTCAATTTCAACCTCGGCGTGTGCTTTTATAAACTCTCAAACTGGCGGGAGGCCCGGATGCAGTTTGAGAAGGCTCTCGAAGGCAACCCGGACTCTTTGGATGGACAGATCGGCAAAGCAGTCAGCCTGCTCCAACTGGACTCCGCCGAAGACGCCGTCAAGATTTTTGACCGGATCTTAAGAGATGCCCCGGGCCATACCACGGCGCTCTTTGGTAAAGCCTTGGGACTGCAACTCCTGGCGCACTACGACCAAGCGGCGGAGATCTACAAATCGATGCTCGAAGGTGATCCTCGATCCGCGGGCCTGCTGGGCAATCTGGTCTGCCTAGGCATGGCGAAGCAAGACCACACCATGACCCGGCACTATGCGGAGCGTCTTATGGTGGTCCAGCCCAACTCCCCAACGGCCATGGAAGGCCTCGCGGCCTGTGCTTTTGCGGAGGATGACTGTGAGGCGGCCGTCAGGTTGTGCGGGCGGCTGGTGGGTGCGGGTTCTGACACGTACGAACGATGGTTCAACCTTGCGGTGGCGCATCATAAGCTGGGCCAATTCGCTAACGCGGCCAAAGCTTACCTAAGTTCACTGCGGTTGCGGCCCGATGACCCGCGCGCCCTGATCAACCTCGCTCATGTACAACATTCTGTGGGGGATATACGGGCTGCGCGGGCCACTTACGAACAGGCCGTGCAGCTTTATCCGGATGATCCCGATGCTTTGCTCCACTACGCGACCCTGTTAGACCAGGAGGGCGCCACGGAGGAAGCGGAACGGTTGTACCGCCGTCTGTTGAACAAGGATTCGCATCTGGATGCGGTCTGGTTCCGGCTGGGATTTCTACGTTTGAAGAGAAGCGATTATCGGGCTGCCGTTGAGGCGTTTGAAGCCTGCCTAAAAATTCGCAAGGATTGGCCGGAAGCGCGGTTGAATCTGGCCCTGTGTTTTTGGCACGTGGGCAACTTTGACGCGGCTAACCGCCTTTTCGGTGAACTGCTGACGGCCGACCCCAATCGAGTGGAAGCGCTCCGGGGGCTGGCGGCCCTGGCCATGGAACGCGCGGATTATGCGCAGGCCCTGGAATTCCAGGCGCAGTTGATTGAGCGTGGCGAACGAAATGCGGAACTTTTTTACAACACGGGCCTATTGCTACAAAAGGCCGGACAGGTGGACGACGCGGTGAAGCTATACCAGGAAGCGCTCGCTGAACGGCCGGTCTTTCCGGAGGCGTTGCTCAATCTGGGTCACGCTCTCAAGAGCCAGGGCAACCAAAGCGAAGCGGCCAACTGCTGGAAACAGGCGCTGGCGCAAAAGCCCGAACTGGCAGGAAATCAGCTTTCGCGATAAACCCGCTCTTGCTACCATAAACGTTTCTTATGACGTTTTCGATGTGGGTTCCCGTTTGGCTGTTCTGTAGCGCACTCTGCCTCTTTGGCCAAAACAAGGCCGACCTGGTTCTGAGGAATGGCAAGGTAGTGACGATGGACGCCGCCAAGCCTCAAGCGCAGGCGCTGGCCGTTCGCGGCGGACGGATTCTTGCCGTCGGGACGGAAAAGGAAATCGCGGTGCTGACCGGTCCGGCGACCAAAGTAGTAGATTTGGGCGGAAAGTTAGCCATCCCGGGCCTGATAGAAGGGCATGGCCACTTCATGGGAGTGGGCGAAGCGCAAGTCAATTTGAAGTTGGGGAACGCCCGGACTTGGAATGAGATTGTGGCCATGGTGGCGGCCGCGGCGAAAAACGCACCGCCCGGAACCTGGATCCTGGGGTGGGGTTTCCACCAGTCCAAGTGGGATCAGGTGCCGCAGCCAAACGTGCAGGGCTTTCCCGTGCATGAGGATCTGAGCAAGGTGTCGCCCAACAACCCGGTGTGGCTCACGCACGCCAGCGGACATGCGGGCATGGTGAACGCGGCTGCGATGAAGCAGGCGGAGATCACGCCGAAGACGCCGGATCCGGCTGGGGGTCAGATTCTGAAGGACTCCAAGGGTCAGCCGACCGGACTATTGCAGGAAAAGGCGCAGGGCTTAATGCAACCCGCCTATCGGGCGTACTTGTCAAAACGAAGCCCAGCGGAGGTGGAGGCCCAGGCACGCCAGCAGGTAGAACTCGCCGTCCGGGAAAGCGCCGCGAATGGGATCACGACTTTTGTTGACGCAGGATCGTCCTTTGAGACGGTCGACCTGCTCAAGCGTATGGCTGAAGAAGGCAAGCTGGACATCCGGCTATGGGTGATGCTACGTGAGCCGAATGCCCGGCTGGCGCAGAGCATCAAGCGCTACCGGATTCAGGATGCCGGGGATCATCATCTGACGGTTCGTGCCATCAAGCGGGCCATGGACGGCGCCCTGGGGTCGCGTGGCGCGTGGATGCTGGAGCCCTACTCCGATCTGCCCGGCAGTTCGGGCATCAACACCGAAGACCCCGCCGATATTCAGAAGACCGCTGCCATAGCCCTTGCGAATGGATTTCAACTTTGCGTTCACGCCATCGGAGACCGCGCCAACCGGGAAGTGCTGAATATCTACGAAGCAGCGTTCAAGAATAACCCCGGCAAGAGCGGATTGCGGTGGCGGATTGAACACGCCCAGCACCTGAATCCGGCCGACATTCCGCGCTTTGGAAAGCTTGGGGTGATTGCCGCCGTACAAGGAATTCATTGCACATCGGACGCGCCCTACGTGATTCCGCGACTGGGCCGCAAGCGGGCCGAGGAAGGCGCTTATCCTTGGCGGAGCCTGCTGGATTCCGGTGCTGTGATCGCGAATGGAACCGACGCTCCCGTGGAGGAAGTAAACCCGATTGCTTCGTTTACGGCCTCCGTCACGCGCAAAACGAAGGACGGGTCCACGTTTTTTGGAGCGCAAAAAATGACACGGGAGGAGGCCTTGAAATCGTATACGCTGGCCAATGCCTATGCAGCCTTCGAAGATGACCAGAAGGGGTCGCTCACTCCGGGCAAGCTGGCTGATATCACTATCTTGTCCCAGGACATCATGACCGTATCCGATGATGAACTGCCGAAAACAAAGGTG
>JBBQUE010000570.1:0-3311 GCA_038212805.1 Bryobacterales bacterium
AGCAGATGAATTTCCAGCAACTGGCGGCCTACATCCGCGAGCTGCAGCAGAGCGGAGTGGATACGATTGCGCTGCGAGTGCAGTATTACCGCAAGTTCGCCGTGCCCATGTTCGCGGCCATCATGGCTTTGCTTTCCATACCGTTCGCGTTCGCGGTGGGGAACCGGGGAGCCATGGCGGGGGTGGGCGTGAGCTTCGGGGTGGCCATCGCGTACTGGTCGTTAAATATGCTGTCGGCGCAGGTAGGAAATGTGAGTCTCTTGCCAGCGGCGGTGGCGGCCTGGACTCCGGATGCCGTATTCTCCTTGGCTGGGCTGTATTTATTCCTGCGAATGAAGACTTAGGCAAATTTTTTCATTTTCTTTGGCAATTTCGCCCGCCGTTTACGCTTATACAATTACAGGCCAGTTTTAGGCGAGCCAACACCGCTGCACAGCGGATGTGTAAAAGCTATGTAATTGCATAGGAGACCGCAATGAATAGGCACCGTTCAAAAGATAACCTGGGCCGCCGCATCGCGACGTCGCATCTCTCGTGCCGGCCTTCTCCGCGAATGGCGCGTAGTAGGGATGCCAGCGCCAACCTAGATCAGATTCACCAGATTCGCAAGCTGATGCAGCTGCTACAACATCGCGATCCCACCGGGGCATGCGTGGTGGAGTTGCATTACTTTGCAAGGTTCACCATTCAAGAGATTGCCGGCCTGACGGACCTTACGCCGCGCCAGGTTCGCCATCTTTGCGAGAGATCTTTGAACTGGCTAAAAAGCCGGTCCGGCGCCCGGCCTAATCCCGCGGACGATAGCGATTGCAACGGATAGTTTCAGACGCGCCACCTGCTAAACTCGCAAGCAAGCAAGTGCTCTCTGAAACTCTGCCAGCCGCCGCGCTGAAGCTCAACGAATACTCCCCAACGCCGCCGCACTACGACGAAATGGTGACGCCCCAGGGGACACCCAGGCCGCATTGGCGTGGCTTGGTGGAATTCCTTTCAGACGTGGATCCGCGAATCCTGGCGCGCCGCTGGGATGAAGGCCGCCGCATCATTGAGCAGAACGGGGTTACCTACAACGTCTATGGCGACCCGCTCAGCGTAGACCGCCCCTGGCCCCTGGATCCGTTGCCGTTCATCTTGGGATCCGCGGAATGGGTTGGGATCGAGCGGGCAATTATTCAGCGAGCCACGTTGCTGAACAGCATTCTGGCGGACCTTTATGGACCCCAGAAGCTTCTAGCGGACCGCCGCCTTCCAGCCGATCTGATTTTCACGCACCCTTCTTTCCTTCGCCCCTGCCATGGTATCCGGGTCCCGGGAGATGTCTACCTGCATACCTATGCGGCGGATCTGGCGCGCTCGCCGGATGGCCACTGGTGGGTACTGGCAGACCGGACGCAAGCGCCTTCCGGAGCCGGTTATGCCCTTGAAAACCGGATGGTGAGCGCCCGTACCCTGCCCGATCTGTTGACCGCCAGCCACGTAAAGCCGTTATCGGATTTCTTTCAGACACTCACCGGGACGCTGCTCCAAAGCGCACCCACCAGCCGGGAGAATCCCCGCATTGTTTTGCTAACCCCAGGACCCTACAATGAGACGTTCTTCGAGCACGCCTATCTGGCGCGGCACCTGGGAATTTCTCTTGTGGAAGGCGGCGACCTGGTGGTGCGGGACGGGCGGGTTTATCTGAAGACCCTGGGCGGATTGCTGCCCGTGGACGTGATCCTGAGGCGTCAGGACGACTCATTCTGCGATCCCTTGGAACTGCGCTCGGATTCCCTCCTCGGTATACCCGGATTGATCGAGGTCCTTCGGGAGGGGAGAGTCGCGGTGGCCAATATGCTGGGGACCGGACTCACGGAAACTCCCGCGATGGCCGCCTTTCTTCCTGGTCTGTCACGCCATCTGCTGGGCGAAGAACTGGCCATGCCGTCTGTAGCCACGTGGTGGTGTGGGCAGGAGCGGCCTTTTCAGTATGTGCTTGATCATCCGGAAGGCCTGGTGATTAAACCTGCCTTGCAGGCCAAGCGCGAACCGCCCGTCTTCCTGGACCGCCTGACGGCCGCAGAGAAGTCCGCTTTTCTGACCCGCTTGCGCGCCAACCCTCACCAGTTTGTGGCCCAGGAACAGGTTGCGCTTTCGACCGCCCCGGTCTGGACCGAAGCGGGCCCCCTACCCCGGCATCTGGTTCTGCGGGTCCATGCAGTGGCGTCCCATGGAACCTATGCAGTGATGCCCGGAGGCCTGACGCGCTTCTCCGCATCCCAGGACAGCATGGTGGTGTCGGTGCAAAGCGGGGGCGGAAGTAAGGATACCTGGGTGCTGGGCGCCGCGCCGGTTGCGGTACCCCTGCACGCGCCGGTACGGGCGCACGTGGTGGACATCAACCGCGCCACATTCGATCTGCCCAGCCGGGTGGCCGACAACTTGTTTTGGCTGGGACGGTACGCGGAACGGGTGGATTTTGGAGTCAGGCTGTCGCGTGGGGCGTTCGTGAGGCTGGCTCGCGAGTCACGCCAAAACCTGGATTTGTCGGCCATTTGCGACGTTCTGCACGGTTTGGGCTATATCGAGCGTGAGCAACCGGAGTGGGACATGGAGAAGGTGGAATCCGAGTTGCACACGGTGATCACCGATTCGCACCGGCGCGGCGGCCTGCTCTGGACCGTCAACAAGATGCACCGGGTGGGCTGGTTGCTGCGGGACAGAGTTTCCACCGACACGTGGCTGGTGTTGAACCGGCTGGCGCAGAAATTCAGCGAGCCCATGCCGGACGCCCCCTTCCGGCGGAGTGCGTTGATCGATCTGCTGGACCGCAGCATTTTACGGCTGTCGGCGTTCGGCGGTTACGTAATGGAATCGATGACGCGCGGATCCGGCTGGCGATTTCTCGATATCGGCAGGCGGATCGAACGCGCCAGCCAGGTGCTGGATCTGATCCGTTTCGGGTTGGCCTTGCAGGTGGAAGAGAACGGCGCGGACCGGATTGAAGCGCTGCTGGAGATTTCGGACACGTTGCTCACCTACCGGTCGCGTTATTCTTCGTCGATGCAGGCCGACCTGCTGGTGGATCTGCTGTTGCTGGATGAGGGGAATCCCAGGTCGGTGGCGTTCCAGTTGGCCCGTCTGGAGGAACACATCGTCAAGCTTCCGCTAGGGAGTGCCGCGCAGCGCTTCCGGCCGGAAGATCGCATGGTGCTGGCCGCGCTTTCCGAAGTTCGCCTGGTGGAACTCGGCCAGTTGATGCATCTGGATCGCCGGGGACAGAGAAGGCGTTTGCAGGTTCTGCTGCGCAGTATTTCCGCGAAGCTCAAGCA
>JBBQUE010000571.1:0-3307 GCA_038212805.1 Bryobacterales bacterium
TAGGGGTACTCCGCTGGCTGGTTCGGAAATTCCCCACGATTCGGGAGTAGCCTACAGTGGACACGCTTTCCGCCGAACGCCGCTCCGCTAATATGAGCCGCATCCGGAGCCAGGGGACTGCGCCTGAGTTGGTTGTCCGTAGGCTGGTTCACGGCATGGGCTACCGCTTTCGCCTGCATGTGGCCACTCTTCCCGGCAAGCCGGACATAGTACTCCCGCGCTGGAAATGTGTAATTGAAGTGCGGGGTTGTTTTTGGCACCAGCATCCTGGATGTAGCGATTCACATATCCCCAAGACTCGGCTGGAATATTGGGAACCCAAACTGGAGCGAAACCAGAAACGAGATAAGCAGAACATCCGCGAACTCCGGAAGCTTGGTTGGCGTGTATGCGTTGTTTGGGAGTGTGAAACCAAAAACACCGGCAAGCTTTCCAAACGGCTCACCCGTTTTCTTGATCCACGCGCCTGACAAAGCCGTACATCGCAAAAACACGCCAGCAGAGCAAGCCGGAAACCACCGCGCCACTCATGCTCACATTCTGGCAGCGCATTGACTTCCGTCTTCCAAAACGTCACAATCTTGATAGGCGAACAAAAGGCGAAATACTCAATGACATCTGCCGCTGCCATAGCTTCCACTCTCGGTTTCCGGACCGCATTCAAAATCCCCGAGACCCTCTCCACGGGCATCTCCGCGGTGGACCGCATCTTCAGCGGGTTCCCCCGCGGGGCCATTTCCGAGATCGCCGGTCCCGCAAGTTCGGGCCGCGCGACCTTGACGCATTCCCTATTGGCATCCGCCACCCGGCGGCACGAAGTCTGCGCCTACGTGGATACCAGCGACGCCTTCGACCCTTACTCTGCCGCCGCCAGCGGAGTGATATTACCGCAGCTCGTCTGGATCCGCTGTGGTCACAACGTGGAAAAAGCCCTCAAAGCGGTCGACCTGCTACTGCACGCAGGCGGGTTCGGCGTGGTGGCGTTGGATCTGTCGCACGCCTCGGATCGCATGCTGCGGCGGATCCCGATTTCCTATTGGCATCGCTTTCGCCTGGCTGTGGAAAACACCCCCACGATCCTCGCTTTACTGGAACGCGAGGCACAGGCTAAGTCATGCGCTGGCTTAATTTTAGAGCTAACACGTAAACAAGCGGTTTGGACCGGCGCGCCCGGATTTCATCTGCTCCAGGGAGTGGAAATCGAAGCCGGATGCCGCAAGCCCATGCGACCGGGAACCGCCACCTTCGAAGCCCGGCTCGCGGCCTAAGCGTCCATCATATGTTTGCGTGTATTCATTTACCCGGGGGCGCAGCCAAGCGGCTCCGGGAATGCGCGTCCGCCTTCGCGCCCGAAGCTGAGCTTACCGCGCCCAACACCATCCTGTTCGACGTCAGCCGCCTCTACTTGCTCTACGGCGGACCCGATCAGATCGCTCAGGCCGTCGCTAAACACGCTCAGGCACTGGGACTTCAGGCCAACATCGCTATTGCTCCCAACACTGAAACTGCTCTGATTGCCGTCCGCAACTTTCCCGGCGTCACCGTAATTCCGGAAGATGCCGCCGACGCCCTCTCCCGCCTTTACATTGAAAACCTGCCGCTCACCGCTGAGCTTTGGGAAACCCTGGAATCCTGGGGTATCCGGACCTTTCACGATTTGGCCGGTCTACCCGAAACCGGACTCGCCGAGCGATTCGGATCCGAAGGCGTCTACCTGCACCGCCTGGCGCGAGGCGCTGTTGATCGGCCCCTGCGCGTACAGATTCCGGAGGTTACGTTTGAAGAACAGGTTGACCTGGAGCACCCCGTCTCCCTACTTGAACCGTTACTTTTCATTCTTTCCCGTATCCTCAACGATCAATGTGAGAAATTGCAATCCAGCGGATTTTCCACGAATCATCTTTGCCTCATTCTTTCGATGGAAAATGGCACCCACCACCGCCGCGAACTCCGGTTGCCTGTTCCCATGCGGCAACCCCAGGCCATCCTGAAACTGCTGCAACTTGACCTGGAAGCCCACCCGGCTGCCGCTGCCGTAACCGCCGTCCACCTACTGCTCAAACCGGTGCAACCCCGCAGCGTCCAGAACGGTATGTTCCTTCCGGCGACCCCTGCACCCGACAAACTGGAGGTTACCTTGGCTCGCATCCGCGCCCTGGTCGGCGAGCTCAATGCCGGGGTTCCGGAACTTTTAAACACCCACCGTCCCCAGCCTTTTCAACTGGTTGCACGCCAACCCGCCACGAATCCGCGCCAACTTTGGGACCCACCCTCCGGCCTCCAACTCGCCTTCCGCTACTTTCAGCCGCCCCTGATCGCCCAGGTGGAAGTCGCTAACGGATTCCCCCTACGGCTGATAGCCCACTTGGCCTCAGAAGTTATCCGGGGCAGTATCCTGACTTGCGCCGGCCCATGGCGTAGCTCCGGGGACTGGTGGACCGAGAATCCCTGGAGCAGAGAGGAGTGGGATGTGTCTTTGAATGACGGAGCCCTCTACCGTATTTACCGCGATCCCACCGGATGGTACATCGAAGGAACGTACGATTAAATGCCTATCCGCAACCTGATTATCATATTCGGAGACCAGCTCGATCCCGAATCCGCCGCCTTCGATGGCTTCGTTTTTTCAAACGACGCCGTCGCGATGGCCGAAGTGCACGAGGAAGCAACCTACATCCGTCAGCACAAAATCCGCCTGGTGCTGTTTTTTTCCGCCATGCGCCACTTCCGCGATGAATTGATCGCCAAGGGCATTCCGGTTCACTACCGGCAAATTGATGATCCAAAAAATCACGGCAGCCTCGCCGCGGAACTTGCTGCCCGGGTGAAGGAACTCCGTCCGGAAAAGATCATCATTCTGGAACCCGGCGATTACCGCATCTCCCATGAAATCAAGCAACAAGCAGCCAAGCTGAATGTCCTGCTGGAGATCCGCCCGGACCGCCATTTCTATTGCGCCACCGACGAATTCCAAAGCTACGCTAAGCCCGGCAAGCGCCTGATCATGGAAAATTTTTACCGCCAGATGCGAGTTAAGCACGGCGTCCTGATGGAAGGCAAGGATCCCGTTGGAGGCCAGTGGAACTTCGATAAGGATAACCGTCAGCCTCTCACCGCCGCCGCCCGACGGGAGATCCGGCCACCCCATGCATTCAAGCCCGATGCTCTCACCCGCGAGGTGATAGCTACGGTAGAAGAGCGCTTCCCCGACAGCCCGGGACGCCTGGATCATTTCGATTATCCCGTCACCCGCGCACAAGCCCACCAAGCCCTTAAAGACTTCATTCAACACCGCTTAACCGGCTTT
>JBBQUE010000572.1:0-3305 GCA_038212805.1 Bryobacterales bacterium
TGAGCGATCAAGGCTTCCAGGCATTCAAGGGCGAGAGCAACGAACTGGTGATGGACAAGCGGCCGGAACGGACGATGGGCGGCGATGCAACCGGCCTGCACATGAAGAATTTCCTGGCGGCGGTGCGGTCACGGAATTACAAAGACCTGCACGACGAGATCGGGAATGCGTATCTAAGCGCCGGGCTTTGCCATCTGGCCAATATCAGCTATCGCACCGGGCGCAAGCTGACGTTAACCGCCGGTCCCAAGTTCGCCAACGACGCGGAGGCGAACAAGATGCTGACGCGGGATTATCGCAAACCGTACGTGGTTTAGTTAGCTTGCCCAGGTAAGCACGGTGTTGAGGAGCACGTCCGCACCCAGCGTGCAGTGCTCCCAACTACTGAGTTCCTTCGGCGAGTGACTGATCCCGCCGATGCTGGGGATGAAGATCATGCCCATGGGGAAAAGCGTGGACATGGCCTGCGCATCATGGCCCGCGCCGCTGGGCAGGCGGGTGGATCGCACCTTGAGCTTCTTCGCTGTGGCCTCAATGGAGGCCTGGACGTCTGGGGTAGCCAAAGCTTCCGCATGGTGGGACACCCGCCGCATCCCTATCTCAGTTTGAGTTTGAGCGCCGATTTCCTGGGCGCGTGCGCGGATCCGGTCGGCCAGTACGACAATCTTGACCGCCGACAGATCGCGCAGTTCCACGGTGAGCTTGACTAAACCCGGCACCACGTTCGGGGAATTCGGGCTGACAGTCAATTGCCCTACCGTGCCCACCTGGCGGCCGGGTTCGTTCCACACGATCTCATTCACGGCGACTGTCAAATACGAAGCGGCCACCAGTGCATCATGGCGCTTGGGCATGGGCGTGGTACCGGCATGATTGGCGAAGCCGCGAATTTCCACCTCATACCGATCGATGGCGACGATGCCCTCCACCACACCCACCGGAACGCCGGCTTCGTCCAAGTTTCCGCCCTGCTCAATGTGCAACTCAAGATAGCAATGGGAGGAGCCGGGCTTGCGCCGCGCCTCTTCGATGCGGTCGGGATTTCCGCCTACTTTCCGCAGGGCGTCGGCTTTTTTGACGCCGTTCCAAACCACCTCCAATTCGCCGGGCTCCAGGAGTCCAGCCGCCGCCCGGCTGCCGTTGAGACCGTTGTTATAGGCAAATCCCTCCTCGTTGCACCAGATCACGATTTCGAGCGGACGCCGCGTCCGGACTCCGGCTTCATTCAAGGTCTGGACCACTTCAATGGCGGCCAACGATCCCAGGTCGCCGTCGAAGTTTCCACCGCTGGGCACGGAATCAATGTGCGAGCCAAACAGCACTGCAGCCAGGGAGGGATCTGTGCCGGCGCGGATGGCTGAAATATTGCCCGCGGCGTCGATCCGTGGTTTCAGGCCCGCGGCTTCCATCAGGCTCATCGTGTACTTGCGTCCAGCCACGTCGGCATCGGAATAGGCGATGCGGCTGACCCCATCGGCGAACGTTCCACCAGGCGGCCGTCCAAAAACGCTGAGCGTTTCCAGGTGGCTACGGAGACGTGCGCCGTTCACGCGCGGAGACGCCGGTTGCGCCAGGGCCGCCGCGGTTAACGATCCCAAAAACAGCCGCCGGTTCATATTTATTTCAGGCTCCGCTCAAACAACCCCAGGATCCGCTTGTATTCATCGGCCCAACTGGAGGGCTCCACAAAGCCGTGGTTCTCCACCGGGAATACAGCCAGCTCCCAATTCTCTTTGTGGAGTTCAATCAGTTTCTGGACCAGGCGCACGGAATCCTGGAAGTGGACGTTGGTATCCACCATGCCGTGGCAAATCAGCAACGCTCCTTTCAGCCCTTGCGCGAAGTAGATCGGGGACGACTTGCGGTAGGCTTCGGGGTCGGCCTGGGGTTCGTTCAGAATATTTGCAGTGTAGGGGTGGTTGTAATGCGCCCAATCCGTTACCGGACGCAGAGCCGCGCCAGCAGCGAAAACGTCGGGCTGCGTGAACAGGGCCATCAAGGTAATGAAGCCGCCGTAGAGGCCGATCTTCCTGGGATCCACGCCGTGCTGGGCCACCAGCCATTTAGCCGCGTCCACGTGATCGTCCAGATCCTTGCCGCCCATGTGCCCATAGATGCCGGTGCGCCAGTCACGCCCGTAACCGGCTGAGCCGCGGTAATCGATATCGATCACCAGAAAGCCCCGCTCCATCATGATGTGGTGGAACAGATACTCGCGGTAGTAGTTGGCAGACCACCAGCGATGCACGTTCTGCGCATAGCCCGCGCCATGCACGAAAATCACGGCGGGTCCGCCCTTGGGGAACTTGGCGGGTTTGAAGAGGCGGCCACGCACGGTGGCTCCGTCGCGCGCGAGGAAGGTGATGATAGGCGCGTCCAGCCAGGAATAGGCGCTAAAGTCGGGCGATGGCGAGGACGTCAGCTTTTTTCCCAAGGCCATGGGTTTGTTTTCCTGAAGGAACAGTTCCGGCGGTTTCGTTGTATAGGAATAGACGTCGGCCAGCGTTCGCTCATCGGGCGACAAAACAGCGCTGTGGTTGCCAATCTCCTTGGTAATCCGGGTGAGAGCGCCACCGCTGGCGGGGAGCGAATACAGATGGCGTTCGCCGGGACCGGCTTCGCTGGTGGTCAGGTAGAAGGTGGATTTGTCTTTCGAAAGATGTACGCCGGTGACTTCCCAGTTACCCGAAGTCAACGCCTTGGCCTGGCCGCCTTCGTAGGGGATGGAATAGAGGTGCGCGTAGCCGGTTCGTTCCGACTGAAAATACACTTGGCCGTCTTTCAGCCATCCCATGGTGAACGCACCGGGGCCATCCACCCAGGCATTGTCGTGCTCCGTGACCAGGACGCGCGGCTTGGCGGTGGCGGGATCGATCGCCAGAATCCAACGATCTTTATTGTCCGCGGCGCGGGCCATCAGAATGGCCTTCGATCCGTCTTCGGACCAAATGGGCTGGCCTAGCTGAACGTTGCGTTTGGCTTCGTATTCCACCCAGGTCATGTCGCCGGTAACCACGCTGAGTATGCCCAGGCGGCTGCGGGCCTGCACGTCGCCCACTTTGTTCCGCGAGGGGACGTCCTCGGTATACGCCGATTCCGTGACGAAATTGGGGACCACGGTGTTCTTGGACCGATCGCCGCTTTCGCCAAACGAAGCCAATACGTACTTTTCGTCCGGGGAAAGCTGCAGGGAATTCACGCTTTGGCGGGCTTGCAGCGTGAAGGGCTTGCGGGGGTTGTCACGCTTCTTTTTGACTTCGTCCCGCTCCCGTTTCGCGGCACGTTCGCGAACTACTTCCAGCAGG
>JBBQUE010000573.1:0-3300 GCA_038212805.1 Bryobacterales bacterium
AGCACGTAGAAGAATCCGTTGCGATCGGCATGCAACAGGAGTTTCCGGGACTGGCCGTGCCATGTTGTATCCACCAGCACGGGCGGCTGCTGCGCATCCCAATCCCAAAGGTCGTGAGGAGTGAACTGGTAATACCATTTAAGTTTCCCCGTCCGGCCTTCCAGCGCGACAATGGAGTTTGCGTACAGATTATCGCCTTCGCGTTCGTCTCCATTCAGATCCGAGCCGGGGTTGCCTGTGGGCCAGTAGATGAGATCGAGTTGGGGGTCGTAGGTTCCGGTCATCCATGTAACTGCCCCAGGATGCTCAATGGTATTGCCTTTCCATGTCTCCGATCCCGGCTCACCCGGTTTGGGCACCGTCCAGAATCGCCATACTTCTTTTCCCGTGGATTGATCCAAAGCAGTGACGAAACCCCGCGCGCCGGAATCGCCGCCCGCCACACCCGAAACCACCAGATTGCCCATGGCGAGCGGGGCGGCGGTGGCGCTGTAGTTCTGGCGCCAGTCCGCCATCTCCGTGTCCCAGAGCAACGTTCCCGTAAAGCGATTAAGCGCGATCACGTGAGCATTGTCGGTAACCATGAAAACGCGGTCAGTCGCTCTGGCAACTCCCCGGTTGATACCTCCCGCGGCATTTCCGGTCAGCCCCTTTGTTCGCGGTCGTTGATATTGCCAAATTCGGCGTCCGCTACCCGCGTCCAGCGCGAAACACTGATTAACGGAGGTCACGTACATGATGCCTTCAACCACCACCGGAGTGACTTCGAGCGGCGAGACGTCTGTTATCGGAAAAACCCACTTAGGCGCCAACCGCGCCACATTATCTTTTGTGATCTGCGTAAGCGTGCTGAAGCGGTTGCCACTGAATTGCCCGTCATAGCGAGCCCAGTCGACTTGCGACGTTACCGGCCGGTACCGGTCGCCTGTTTTGCGCAGCAGGTGTATACGCCCATCGGTGGTGCGCAGTTGCAGCTCATCGGTGCCACGGTTGAGCGCGAGACCGTCGAGCGTGCTCCCATCGACGGTTAGCACCTTCATCTTTACTGGAGCGGCCGGATCGCCGAGCCGGGGCGGTCGCAGGACCCTCAAATAATCGATCAGTTCGCGAAGTTCCCGATCGTCGAAGTGGAATGCCGGCATACCGCCCGTCGGAATGCCAGCCCGAATGAGCGCCGCAAGATCGTCGTTGTTGTGCATGGGTAGACGGCTTACGATGGCCGGACCAAATTCGCCTCCGTTTCCATCTCCGCCATGGCAGGGAGCGCACTGTTCTTCGTACCGGAGCTTGCCGCCGACCGCATTCTGCGCAACCAGAACGGAACTGGAGTACAACACACATAAAATCAGTGCCGGCGATTTGATCGTCATACGTCGATCTTTTCACTGAACCTCGAATCGGTCACGTTCGGTGCGCCGGAGTATGAAGCCTCGACCACCTTGGGGCGCCAAAAGCCATCCTCCTCACGCATGCCCCGGTGGACTTCAAAACGCATACTTGGCTGCGAACTGCAAAATCCGAGGATCAAGCGCACTTTGGATTCGTCCGAAAGTGGCCGAATTCAAACTGGACTGTGGTGCATTGAAGTTCGAGTAATTTAAAACATTGAAGAACTCGAACCGCAGTTCCACGCGCTGGCTTTCCCGGATTTTGAAAGCACGCGTGAGGCTGCTGTCGAAGTTGAAGAACGCCGGTGCGAGCAGCGAATTATAGCCCGCATTTCCACAGGTGCCCGGAGCGTTCGGGGCAAAGGCTTTTGGATCGATCCATCGGAGCGTGTTGGTGTCCTTTATGTAGGGCTGACCCACGACGTTCGGGCGGTCCTGCCCATTCCCGGAAAGCGCGGCGTCCACTCCAGTCCTGGGTGTGAATGGGAACCCGCTCCGCCGCGAGATCAGGAAAGAGAAATGCCAACCTCCGAGGACCGCATTCGTGATTTGGTTCTGCAGCCGTGGGCTCTCATAGATAAATGTGGCGACGAAGTTATGTCGCAAATCGTGATCGCAGGGGCCATAATCGGCATTCCGGTTGAAGGGATTTTGGTATTGATTCCCCGTGAGCCGGTTGCCGATGGGCTGGGCGTCCTGCAGGCAATGGGACCAGGTGTATGAAGTCAGTAGGGTGAACTGCCGCGCGAAACGGTGCTGTAGTGACAGCTTCATGCCGTTGAAGTTCGTATTCACGCCATCATCCATTTGCGTAATTGCGGAGTAAAAAGCACCTGCCGCCGGGTTCAGCAAAGAGAGCACCCGGCGCTGGTTTAGGTTGGCTAGAGTAGCTCCAGGCGCGAACAGCGCCGGGTTCCCTTCAGTGGATGAGCGGTAGTGCGTTCCCTTGTCTCCTATATACGTTGCGCTTGCTAGCCAGTCTTTGGAAAGTTGGTGCTGTACGCTCAAGTTCCACTTCTGCGTATACGGGTGATGCAGGTCCAGAGGGAAATTGATATACGCCCCCTGTTGCGGAAACGGGGCGTCTTTGGTCGGCGGGTAAGGAAAGGGGAACGGATTCCCGCCCGGATAACCGGCATAGGGGTCCGCGAAGCCGCCCGCCGGAGCGGTGAGATTGATTTGGTTGCCCCAGGGCGAAGCATTGGCCCAATCTCTGGCGGTGAATGACTCCGGCGTATCGAAGAAAACGCTGTAGGACGCACGAATGCTCATTTTTCCGCTGCCCATCGGATCCCAGGCAAGGCCGAAGCGCGGAGCGAAATCCAGGTATCGCGGTCTGGCGTAGGCGCGCGGAATGCCCGGATCACCGTAGAAAAGTAAACCCGGAGGAGCATTGTTATATACAGTGCTCTTTTGCCCGGCCAGGAATGCAGCTTTAGAGAAGGTGTTGCCGCGCCCGGCTACATCATGCTCCGGCAACGAGGGCTCCCAGCGCACTCCGAAATGCATATTCAACCGTGGGTGGACCTTCATGTCATCTTGAAAGTACAACCCGACGTACTTCTGGCGCAGCCCGATTTCCGCTAGGCTCTGCTGAATCACGGAATTTGGTCTCCCCAACAGGTAGTCGGCCAGAGGCTCGTTAGAGATCGATCCGTTGAAGGAAAATGTGCCATTCCCGCGCTGGACATTGCGCTCATTCATCTGCACTGGAATATAAGACACGCCGAAACTGTAGTGCTGGCGATTGCGAATCCAGTCGATATCGTTTGCCACTTGCCATTGATTCCGATTGAAGAGGGACGGAGCATTTGATCCGCCGCCCATGGAGAAATGGTTGGATATCGATAGATCGATGTAGCCGGGATGTATATTGGCCATCTTCACGCCGACCGAAACGGGATTCGGAATT
>JBBQUE010000574.1:0-3293 GCA_038212805.1 Bryobacterales bacterium
CGCGCTTCCAGTTTGAACGTTCCAATAACCAGGGGTACGGCGATAACAGCATCCCCTCGATTAATGTCTCGCAGGCCTTCAACGGCGGCGGCGCACAGGCCGGGCATAACTACACCATCGGCAACAGCTATGAGTTGCAAAACTACACGTCCTATAACCAGGGACGCCATGCTTTGAAGTTCGGTGTCCGGGTCCGCGCCAACAACCTGACCACGCAGTCTCCCAACAACTTTGGGGGCACCTTCGCCTTTACCAACGGCTATGGCCCAATCCTCGATTCGAATAACCAACCGATCGCTTCGGGAGCCGTATGCGATCCGAATAATCCCTCGGCCGGTTGCCAGACTCTGACCTCCATCGAACGATACCGAAGGACGCTGACTTTCCTGAAACAAGGTCTGAGTCCGGCCCAGATCCGGCAGTTGGGCGGCGGGGCGGCGCAGTTTACGTTGAACGCGGGCAATCCCTTGCTTGGCATTAGCCAGACCGATCTCGGGTTCTTTGTCCAGGACGATTTCCGTTTCCGCCCGAACCTGACGGTCAGCATGGGTCTGCGGTATGAGTATCAGACCAACATCAGCGACCATAAAGATATTGCCCCCCGCATCGGAATCGCCTGGGCGCCTGGTTCGTCCAAAAATTCCCGGCCGAAGACGGTGGTCCGCGCCGGCATCGGAATATTCTATGACCGGTTTAGCGAGAACTATACCTTACAGGCTCAGCGGTTTAACGGCATAACGCAGCAAAGTTACGTGGCCACCAACCCGGATTCCTATCCGAACATTCCCTCCCTCAGTTCACTGCAGGTGAAGGGCAGCTCCATCACTAAGGTGGACCAGAATCTGCGCGCGCCCTACGTGATCCAATCCGCTATCGGCGTGGAGCGGCAATTGCCTTTCGCCACGACGGTCGCGGTGAACTACACCAATTCCAGGGGCCTGCACCTGCTGCGTTCGCGCGACATTAATACTCCGTTGCCCGGCACCTACACTGGTCCTGGCACGGGCGTCCGGCCCTTTGGCGGCACGAACGAAATCGATCTGTTCGAATCCAGCGGCATACTGAAGCAGAACCAGCTGATGATCAACGTCCGGAATCAGGCTAATCGCAAAATTTCACTGTTTGGCGGCTACTTCCTGAACTTCGCCAAGAGCAATACCGACGGCGCGGGCAGCTTTCCCGCCAACCAATACGACCTTTCGGGCGAGTATGGCCGGGCCGCGATCGATAGCCGGCAGCGCATCATACTGGGTGGATCGGTGATCACGAAGTGGGATATCCGGCTCAGCCCGTTCATCATCGCGAACACCGGACGCCCGTTTAACATTTATATGAGCCGTGACCTGTACGGGAACACCATCCTGAACACCGCACGCCCGGCCTTTGCCGCCAATACGACTGCGCCTGGCGTGATTGTGAATCAGTATGGCGCGTTCGATCCGAACCCGAAACCCGGCGAAACCATTATTCCGCGCAACTATGGCGAGGGTCCGTCTTACTTCTCAGTCAACCTGCGGATGTCGAAGACCTTTGGCTTTGGACCGGAACGGGGCGGCGGACGCCCGGCGGCTGGCGGCGATGGTGGTCCCATGGGCGCACCTGGTGGCGGCTTTGGCGGAGGCGGTCCCCGCGGTGGCGGCGCGCATGGCGGTGGTGGCGGACGGGGTGGCGGTGGCGGTAGCGAGGGCAGCACCAACCATCGCTACGGCATGACGCTCTCGGTGAATGCCCGCAACCTGCTCAATTCTAACAACCAGGGGCCCTACATCGGCGATATCACTTCGCCGTTGTTCGGAACCTCGAACCGGCTGGCCGGTGGCTTTGGCGCGGAAGCGAATCCCGCCAATAACCGCCGCATCGAGTTCGGTCTGCGCTTCTCGTTTTAGGTACTTGCGCAAAACGGACTCGCCGTCGCGGGCGAACTATGCGTCTCTAGCGCATCAGGCAACGGCAAACTTCCGCTGCAGCCAGGGGCGCACAATCCCCGCTGCAGTGGAGGGGAAGCGGTGTTTACCGGGAAGCAGGTGAAACTCCACGTCGGCCGCATGGGCCCGAAGCCGTGCTGGAAAGCCCTTGATCACCTCCACGGGATAGAACTCATCTTCGTCCCTTGAAATATGCAGGATTGGCGCGGTCACGGCTTGATACTTATCTTCTTCCCAATCCCGCGGAACGCCTCCGCAAATCCCGATCACGCCTCCAAACGCGCCCGGATTGGTTCCCATAAAACGATAATTCAAACCCACCGGCTGCGAAAAGCCCAGCAACACAATACGCTCCGGAGCCAACCCTAACTCACCTTGCAGTTCATGGGCTACGGCTGAAACCATGGCGTGGTGCATCGCAACGGAGTCCTGCCAGTGTTGACGGATCCCCCAGTTGTAGCCGGCCGTGGCGTTTGCGCCGGGCTGCTCTGGGTAATGCTGGTAGGGGCCTTGCATGGCCGCAATCACATGCTCCCGCCCCACCGCCAGGGCTGTCAGGCGCAGCATATCGGCCGGATTTGCGCCATATCCGTGTAAGGCCACCACGCCCAGGGTTTGCGGCCCTCGTGTTGGAGGGATAAACAGGAGATAATCACAGCAGGCTGGTACCTGGTACCTGCGGGACTCAATTGATTCATTTCGCATGATTGGGGTTTCCCGATGATAATCACAATTCGGGCCTTGGGGGAGAAAGATGGAGTTTGTGACCAACGGAGATGGCGCGGTGCCGGGGTTCGACCCGCAGTCCGGCCTGCGGGCAACCGGCGGAGATCCCCACCTTCTGCGCGAACTGGCCCGTCTATTTCTGTCTGAATACCCGGCGCTGATCGGCGATTTACGATCCGCCGTGACGCGCGGCGATGCGGCCGCAATCTCGTTCTCCGCGCATGCCTTGAAAGGATGCGCGGGCCATTTTGGAGCGAAATCCGCAGTCGCGGCCGCCCTCCGGTTGGAGCAGCAAGGCCGCAGCGGAGACCTGCTGGAAATAGAGACCCGGCTGGCCGAATTTGAAGCCGGCTTACATCCCCTGGTGGACGAGTTGCAGGCCTTCATCGCCGCCCCCTTCCAATCTAATTAGCATGCCGGGCGGAGGAAACCGGTCTGCTAAACTTGGATCAGTCCAACCGTTTAAAGTTAGAATTTATGACCCCCAGTTCCCCGATGGAAATCGTCTGCGCACACAGCCCCGATTCCGATGACGCCTACATGTTTTATGGCCTTGCCACGAAGAAAATCCGTTCGCGGCTGGTAAATTTTAAGCATGTGTTGGAAGACATTGAAACTCTGAACCGCAAAGCTATGGAGGGC
>JBBQUE010000575.1:0-3285 GCA_038212805.1 Bryobacterales bacterium
TGAGATCCGAGAATTTTCCGTGATGATCTTCGCCGGCGGCAGAGCCGTATAGCACCACCGAGACAAGCCGGTCCTGATGCGCCTTCTTCAATTTTTCGACGAGATCCGTGAGTTTTGCTTCCATGGTTTACCCGGTCGCTACCAGTCGCTGGACGCGCCGCCTCCGCCTGAGTCTCCACCGCCAAAGCCGCCGAAGCCGCCACCGCCGCCCGAATCGCCGCCGCCAAATCCGCCGCCGCCACCCCAACCGCCGCCTCGGCCGCCGCCACGGCCGCCGCCCAGCAAGCCTCCGAGCAGCATGCCCGTGAGGAAACCGCCTCCCCCGCCACGACCGCCGCCCCGGCTGAACAGGGAGAACAGAACCACCAGGCCAATGATAATCAGGGTCCACGGGATTCCGCCACTACGCGCAGGCGCGGACCGCGTACGACGCCGGGGACTGGTATCCAGCCTTACGCCCTTGGCCTCCGCGATCCGGCTGCCCATTTCGTTGGCCGCCGCCAGCAGCCCCTGACCATAATTCTGCTGTTGCAGGAATGGGCGCATGGCGCGCAGTGCGCCGCCCACGAAGCCGTCCGGCAGAATGGGTTCGAGGCCGTAGCCTACCTCGATGCGATCTTTCTTATCGTTGACGGCCAGCAGCAGTAGAACGCCTTCGTCCTTGCCGCGCTTGCCAATGCCCCAGCGGCGAAACAACGTGTTGGCCGCGTCTTCAATCGGCGCACCGTTCAGGGTGTCCACGGTGACCAGTGCCATCTGGACGCCAGTCGCCTGTTCCAGGCGTGCGCAGTAAAGCTCCAGTTGCTGCCGCGCCGCTGGATCCACCTTGTTGGCAAAGTCGCTTACATAGCCGCCCTGTGGTTGCAGGGTGGAAAAATCCTGGCCGCCTAGCCCTGCGGCCACAATGAGGCATATCGCCAACCACCTGAGGGCGGTGCGCATTTAGCAGGCGAGCTGTTCGCGTTCGATCTTGAATTCGCCCAGGTTGCCCAGCATCGCCAGTGTCATCTTGTCCGGGTTGAAAAACTCCTGGGCAACCTGTTGCACCTCGTCCGCGGTTACCGCCTCAATGCTCTGCAGCATTTCGTCCACCGTGAAGAAGCGTGTGTAGTACAGCTCCTGCCGCGCCAGATTTCCCATGCGGCTGGACGTGGATTCCAAACCGAGTACAAACGAACCCTTCAGATGATCCTTGGCCCGCCGGAGTTCTTCCGGTGGCACAGGGGCCTGTTTGATGTCGCGCAATTCGCGCACAATAGAATCGACCACCTGGCCGGCAGTTTCAACCGACGTACCCGCGTAGATAGCCATACAGCCCGTGTCCGTGTACATGCTCAAATCAGAGTACACCGAATAGGCCAGTCCCTGCTTTTCGCGAATATTCTGAAACAGCCGGGAACTCATGCCGCCTCCCAGCACGGTATTCAGGACGTAGCAGGTGAAGCGCGCCGGATGGGAGATGGCATAAGCGGGCACGCCCAGGTACAGATGGGTTTGTTCCAGCGAAGTCTTATTCTTGAACACCAGCTGGGAGTGGGCGGTCGGCTTCGTTTCCGGGGAAAGCGTCCCGTTCATTGGGAGCGTCTCGAATTGTGCGCGGGCCAAATCTACTAGCCGGTCATGGTTCAGATTTCCGGCGGCGGTGATCAGCAGGTTGCCGGGGGAATAAATCCGGTTCCAGTACTCCCGCAGCATGTCGCGATGGAACGACTGGACGGTGGCCTTGGTCCCCAGGATGGGCTTGCCCAGGGAATGATTCTTGAAGAAATTGCTTGAAAAGATCTCGTGCAGAAGGTATTCCGGATTATCCACCTCCATCTTGAGTTCTTCCAGAATGACGCCCTTTTCCTTCTCGATATCTTCCTCGCGGAACAGCGGGTTCAGTACCAGATCGGAAAGCACATCGAAGGCGATCGGCAGATGTTCGTCCAACACTTTGGTGTTGTAGCTCACCATCTCTTTCGAGGTAAACGCGTCCAGGCCGCCTCCGATGGAATCCACCGAACGGGCGATATCTTCCGCCGAGCGATGCTTGGTGCCTTTAAACACCATATGCTCGATGAAATGCGAGATGCCGTTCTCTTCAGGAGTTTCGCGGCGGGATCCGGTGCCGATCCAAATACCAAGCGAAACCGATCGAACGTATGGCATGTGTTCGGTGATTACGCGGATGCCATTCGATAGGGTAGTGGTCTGGATCTCGCGAACCGACAAGGATGGGGGTTGACTCATGTTTACACCTCCATTCTATCGCGGGTTTAACGCCAATACCGGTCACTGAACGGCCAGCCTGCTAGGGGGCTTCGGAATCCGGGTCGTTCATCCTTTTTGACCTCTCTTTATTGGTTGCGCTTCATCGGCCCTGGCGCGCTTCGTAGTGATCCAGGTTGTAGATGGTGGTGCTTTTCGAGGACAGCGAATCAAAGGCCAGACCGTTGCGGGTGGCGTGATCGATTTCACCCCATTCCTGAGTGAGAGCAGGCTGCTGGCGCTGCATTTTGTCGTTCATCAGAGCTTTTTCGATGTTCCAGATCCTTACCTGACGCCACTTGGCGGCGGCCATTTCCTCAATGAGGAGTTCATCCAGTACGTCGTCGGAAGGGAAGCGTTTGGTGAGACGGTCCACGAGTTGTTCCAGTTCCTCACTGGACTCAGTGGCCAGGTGGATAGCGGAGCAGAGACCGTGTTTCCGGGCGTTCTGGAGGCTGTGGGCTTTGCCTTCGGGGATGACTGGGGCGGATTCGATTTGGCGGGCGGTTGCCATGGTGAGCTCCTTTGATTTGAGACGAGGAGTTGGGAAGCGTTCTCCCGCGTCCTTCTGCTATTACTTTGCGGGCGAGGCAAGGATTTCCTCGTCGGGCTGGCGGGTAAGTGGTTGATTTTGTGGGGTGATAAAAATTGCGGATCGATGGGAACGCGTTCCCCGATTTTTTGAGGATTTATCTGGCTTGGAATGAAGCATTTGGCGTTTTGAAAGCTTGGTTCCGGCAGACGGCGGGGGATGATTTAGCCGGGGGTATATGGCATGTGGCTGGCTGGCTTTTTCAATACCGACACGGTTCTGCGGTTTCCCAATACGCTGATTCTTGCTGAGAAGGACGCTGAGAAGGACGCCGCTCCGGGACTGGAGTTGCCCCCAGTTTTGACACAACCAGTTAAGGCTCAAAATCCATCCAAAGGAGAATTGAGTCATGGGGTTGTCGAGAAGAATTTTCACAAAAGAGTTCAAACTGGCCGCGGTGAGTCGGCTGGAACAGGGGGTGTCCATCGGCGAGGCGGCGCGGG
>JBBQUE010000576.1:0-3279 GCA_038212805.1 Bryobacterales bacterium
CTCCTGGCCAGTCTGGGGGTGGGTGGTATCGCGGTAGCGCTGGCGGCGCAAAAAACCATCGAGAATCTGTTCGGCGGTGTTTCGCTCATCCTGGATAAATCGGTCCGGGTGGGCGACTTCTGCAAGATCGGCGACCGTACGGGCACGGTTGAGGACATTGGCCTGCGTTCCACCCGCATCCGGACCCTGGACCGCAGCCTCCTTATCGTGCCAAACGGCCAGCTCTCCATCATGAATCTGGAGAACTTCGGCATGCGTGACCGCATTCTTTTCCGGCATAACCTTGCCATCCAAGGGGAAACGGAGGCCGGTCAGGTGGTTCATTTACTCACGGAAATTCGGCAGCTGCTGTACGGCCATCCCATGATCGATAGCTCAAATTGCCGTGCCCGTCTGATGGAACTGGGTGTGAATTCCCTGAATATCCAGGTCTTCGCGTACATTAAAACCACGGACTGGCCGCTTTTTCTGGAGGCGCAGGAGGCTTTGCTGTTGCAGATCCTGGATATCGTCGAAGCGGCCGGAACTTCCATGGCGTTCCCCACGCAAGTGCTGTATTTAGGTAAGGATGCCAAGCTGGAGCGAGCCCAGGCACAGACCGCCGTTGCAACCACGGAAGGTCCGCGGAATGCCGGACCATTGCCGCTCCATGGAAGCCCGGAACTCCCTCCAGAAGGACCATCCCCGGTCGCCAGCGCTGAAAATAAAAAGAAATAGGCTGTATAGCCACTCCCAAATTTTGGCAAGTGAAGTGATACCATCGGGAGAAATGACGCATCCGGCGCCGTTAGTAGAGAGTGCTCAGATTTGCATCGCGCTGGCACGATTCTGTCCTACGCCCTGCTGGATTTACGATCAAGGCCAGATCTTGTTTATCAGCCAGCCGGCCTTGGATTTTCTTAAACTTCAGGAACACCAGGTGTTAGGCCGCCCGCCCGGCGATTTTGCGTTTCCCACCGATAGGAAGGAGGAGCAATTCACGTATCAGGGACAGCCCGCTACGTTCGCCTCTTTCCTGCTCGCTCCCGAATCCCACGCGGTTTATGAAGCCATTGGGCAGTCGACCTCGTATGGCGTATGGCTGGGAGATGCGCTGGGTGGAACCACCTACCTCAGCCAAGGGTTTCTCGACTTGATCGGGATGTCCATGGAGGAGTGTAAGGGCTTTGGTTGGACCAAGGCTCTTCGGGCGGAAGATCGGGAGCGCACCGCGGAGGCGTTCGCCCGGTCGCTACGTACCGGCGAGAATTTGAATCTGGATCACTGGTTGTGCGACCAGGAAGGCTCCTGGCATCCGGTATTCCTGCGGGCCGCTCCCGCGCGCGATCAAAGCGGTCAAATCATCTTTTGGGCCGGGATCAATCTGGATGTCGGTAAATATAAGGATGCGTTGCAGTCTCTGGCCGATATCAACGATCAGTTGACCCGCGCCAACCAGGAACTGGAAGAATTCGCCTTCACGGCAAGCCACGATCTGCAGGAGCCCCTGCGTGTGATCCGGCTCATGGCCAAACTGGTGGAGCAGCGCGGTAGAAACCAGCTTGACGCCGAAATGCTGGAGTGCCTGCAGCTCATTGAGCAAAGCACCGATCGGATGTCAACTCTGGTCCGGGCCATGCTGGATTATGCCCGCGTTCTGCATGCCCTTCCCATTCCGGAGGTTCCCGCGGATCTCAACCAGGCCCTGGCGGCCGCCCTGCAAAACTGCGCCACCGGCATCCAGCAATCCGGCGCCGCCATCACCTGGGATCCCATGCCGACGGTGATCGCAGATCAAGAGCAGATCACCCGGGTCTTTCAGAATCTGATCTCGAACGCCATTAAATACCGGCGCGATGTACCCCCTGTCATCTCCATCACGGTGGACGAGCGCGGGCCCGAGTGGCGTTTTTGCGTATCCGACAACGGGCGAGGTATTCCCGAGGATTCCCAGCGGATGGTATTCCTCCCCTTCAAGCGTTTGCACGGTGAGGACGTTCCAGGATCGGGCTTGGGTTTGGCCATGTGCCAGAAGATCATCGAGTGCCATGGAGGGCGGATCTGGGCCGAATCCGAACCCGGCGAGGGCTCGCTCTTCTTCTTTACCCTGCCGATGGATTGAAGACCAAATTCCGATTGGCGCATGATTCCACTCCTCACGGACCCTTCGGCCTTATGCGTCCCCAAGCAATGAATCTTGACAAAATATCATATTAGATATAGTCTAAATACATGAGCGCCGAGGCGATTAAAGGGTCTTTGGAGGCCAGCGGGTTGCGGTGCACTCCCCAGCGCTACGCCGTGATGGCATGCTTGCTGGAACACACCGGGCATCCCACGGCCGCAGACATCTGCGAAGCCGTGAACCGGCTGGACCCGCGCTCGTCCAGGGCCACGACTTATACTAATTTGCGGGATCTGGTGCAGGCGGGTCTGGTGCGTGAAGTGGCAGTCGAGGGCCGCGCCGCCCGTTTCGATGTGAAAGGCATGCGGCATCACCACTTTATCTGCGACCACTGCGGCACGGTCGAGGACATGGATTGGTACGGCGTGCCCTGGCCTGCCTCTGGCTCCCTCGGCAATCGCATTCTTCGCGAATGCGAACTCATTTTCCGGGGGCTCTGCACGAAGTGCTCTCCCCGGGAAGCTCAGTTTTTAGACGAATTCGAAGGCGGATAAAACACTTGGAACAACAATTTGACAAAGCAGTGGGGGAGCCAATCCCCGGCGACAAGAGACAAGACGTAGCAAGCGAAGCCAAATGCCCGGTAATGGGAGGTGCTCGTAGACTCAACGCGGCTGGGGCCCAGACCAACTCGGAATGGTGGCCGAATCAGCTGAACCTGAAGATCCTTCACCAGAACTCCTCTCTGTCCGATCCTATGGACGCGGGGTTCAATTACGCTGAGGCATTCAATAGCCTCGACCTGGATGCCGTAGTCCAGGACCTGCATGCCTTGATGACAACGTCGCAGGACTGGTGGCCGGCCGACTATGGCAACTATGGGGGGCTTTTCGTTCGCATGGCGTGGCACAGCGCCGGTACTTACCGTATCGGCGACGGCCGCGGCGGGTCAGGCTATGGCACACAACGGTTCGCGCCTCTGAATAGCTGGCCGGACAATGTGAACCTCGATAAGGCGCGCCGGTTACTTTGGCCGATTAAGCAGAAATATGGCCGGCAAATCTCGTGGGCCGACCTCATGATTCTCGCCGGTAACGTTGCGATGGAATCCATGGGATTCAAGACCTTCGGTTTCGGCGGCGGGCGCGCGGACGTTTGGGAACCCCAGGAAGATA
>JBBQUE010000577.1:0-3276 GCA_038212805.1 Bryobacterales bacterium
TACAGCCGAGATGCTGCTGACCCGGCCTTCGGGCGACCTGTTCGGCCTCACGCAGGATGCCGGGATGGGTTGGGATCCGGCCAAACTGGGCGGCAAGGAAATTCTGCTTTTGAGCACCCACGGGGGCATCCGGGCGGCCGATGGGACGCCCATCGCGCTGGGCTATCACACCGGCCACTGGGAAGTGGGGCTGCTGATGCAGGCGGCCGCCGAAGAGCTGAAAAGCGCTGGAGCCGTACCGTTCGCAGCCTATTGTACCGACCCTTGCGACGGCCGCACGCAGGGCACCACGGGCATGTTCGACAGCCTGCCCTACCGCAACGACGCCGCGATTATTTTCCGGCGCTTGATCCGTTCGCTGCCCACTCGCCACGGGGTAATCGGCGTGGCGACCTGCGATAAGGGCCTGCCCGCGATGATGATGGCGCTGGCGGGTTCCCGCAATCTGCCGTGCGTGCTGGTTCCCGGCGGCGTGACGTTGGTAGCGGAAGATGGCGAGGACGCCGGCCGCGTGCAGACCATCGGCGCACGGTTCTCCCATAATCTGATCACCTTGGAATACGCGGCCGATATGGGCTGCCGCGCATGTGCTTCGCCGGGCGGTGGCTGCCAGTTCCTGGGAACCGCGGCCACTGCGCAGGTTGTGGGCGAGGCGTTGGGCATGTCCCTGCCGCACTCCGCCTTGGCGCCGTCTGGACATCCCATTTGGCTCGATATGGCGCGCCGGTCGGCCCAGGCAGTGCTGTCGCTGGAGTCGCGCGGCTTGAAAATGCGGGATATTCTCACCCCGGCCTCGCTCCAGAACGCCATGGTGGTGCATGCCGCCTTTGGGGGATCCACCAACCTGATTCTGCATCTGGCGGCGGTGGCACATGCGGCTGGATTACCGCGCCCCACGGCCGCGGACTGGGCCGCCGTGAACCAACGCGTACCCCGTATCGTGGATGCGTTGCCCAACGGACCCGCCAACCACCCCACGGTCCAGGTTTTCCTGGCGGGAGCGGTTCCGGAAGTGATGCTGCACCTGCGGGCGGCCGGGTTGCTGAACACCGATGTGCTGACGGTTTCCGGGCAGACCCTGGGCGCATCGCTCGATTGGTGGCAACACTCAGAGCGCCGTGCCCGCCTGCGCGCCGTGCTCAAGGATCGGGACGGCATCGATGCTGGAAACGTAATCATGGACCCCGCTACCGCACGCCAGCGCGGTCTCACTTCCACGGTCTGCTTCCCCACCGGAAACCTTGCGCCGGAAGGCTCCGTGATCAAGAGCACCTCGATCGACCCCAGCGTGGTGGATGCCGACGGCGTCTATCGAAAGGTTGGGCCAGCGCGCGTATTCACTAGCGAACCGGCCGCCATTCAGGCCATCAAGACCGGTAAGATCCAGGCCGGCGACATTCTGGTGGTGATCTGCCGGGGGCCCATGGGCGCTGGCATGGAGGAGACCTATCAGCTGACATCAGCGTTGAAGCACCTGGCTTTCGGCAAACACGTCGCCGTGCTCACGGATGCCCGTTTTAGCGGTGTCTCTACCGGTGCGTGTATCGGTCACGTTTCGCCGGAAGCTCTGGCCGGCGGTCCGGTGGGCAAGCTGCTGGACGGCGATCGGATCGAAATCATTGTGGATCGCAACACTCTGGTGGGTACCGTAAACCTGGTTACCCTCGAAGGGGGCAGGGAAGGAGGCGACCGCCTTTTGGCTTCGCGGACCCAGCGGCCTGGATTGGCCCCCGACCCCGATATGCCGGACGATTCCCGCCTGTGGGCCGCCCTGCAGGACGTCAGCGGTGGAGCCTGGGGCGGCTGCGTCTATGACACCGATGCCATTCTTCGAACGCTGGAAGCGGGTAAGAAAGCCCTGATGGCAGGTCCGGGAAATAGCCGGGAATATACTAAAAGCGGGGATGAAGTTATTCAAAAACCAGCAGTGTGATCAGTTGCTGTACTTTGAAAACCGGTCATGCGAGAATTGCGGCCACCGGCTCGGGTATCTGCACCAGCCTGGGATGCTATGCGCCCTGGAACCAGCGGGTGATGCATGGCGATCCCTGGCTCAGCCGAACGCTGTCTTCCGGTTTTGCTTCGTCTTCCGGGTTTGCGCAAATGAGGCGCACGATACCTGCAACTGGATGCTGCCCGCCGATTCCCCCGAACTGGCCAGGCACCGCCTGTTCTCTACCTTGATCCGCCTCCGGCTGCCGCTCCCGAACGGGACCAACGATCCCACCCATGGAATCGCTAAAATTCTGAAAGGGCATGAAGACGGTCTCATCACCATCAACTTGAATGAGGCTGATGACGGCCAGCGGGAGATCTGCAGGGTCGCGCTGGGTGAGGCCTACCGGATACTGCCCGGCCATCTGCGCCACGAAACCGGCCACTACTTCTGGGACACGCTGGTGCGTGCCAACCGCCCGGCTCCGAACTGGCAACAGAATTACTTCAGCCATTACGCTGCGCCCCACCACTGGGAGAACTTTGCCGGGCCATGGGTGCACTATCTCCACTTAGTTGATACTTTAGAGATGGCATACGCTTTCGGCATACGCATCCGGCCGCGAATCCACAACGACTCCGATCTGGCGGTGGCGGTGGAGATAGATTTCGACCCCCACAATGTGAGCGATATTCGAAGCCTGACCCGCGCCTGGCTTCCGCCGACGTGCGCGGGGCATCCGTTTGTCCTGGGCCCAGCGGTGCATTCGTGCGGGGGGGGCGGCGCCGGCTCCCGATGATCGTAGTGGCAGCGGTGATCGAACGCAACGGGCAAATCCTGATCGGCCAGCGCCGGCGTGAGGACCGCCACGCCTTCAAGTGGGAGTTTCCGGGTGGAAAGGTAGAGCCGGGAGAAACTCCGCGGGCCGCCCTGGTGCGCGAACTCTCGGAGGAACTGGATATCCAGGCCGCTTTGGGACAGGAAATCACTCGCTACACCTACCGCTATACATCCCGGCCGGCTTTCGAACTCATCTTCTTCCGGGTGACGGAATGGGAAGGCGAGCCCCGTAATCGAGTATTTGAGAGAATTGAATGGGTAGAGCCCCGCGCCCTGCCAAGCTATGATTTTCTGGATGGCGATATTGAGTTCGTCCGCTGGCTGGCGCGCGGCGGCGAGGGGGCCGGTTGACTTCCGGACACGGCTCGGCTATATTGCTAAAGTACTGATCTGTCAACGGTTTGTCCCTTTGATGAGTAGCTGGCGATCCCACGTTCTGGATACCAAACTTTCCGTTTGCACTGTTTAAAGTCATTGTCAGGAGTTAGCACCGGGAGCCT
>JBBQUE010000578.1:0-3275 GCA_038212805.1 Bryobacterales bacterium
GCAGGCGTGCGCCCCCGCAAAGACTATACTCGTCGAGCACGATATCACGCTCGACCTGGTGCAGCAACTGCTCGCGCAGGGCGAGGATTGGGAGCTGCGACACCAACTTCCACGCTGGATTCAGTTTGAAAGGCAGGCGTGGCGGGAGGTCGATTGCGTGATCGCCATGTCTGAAAAAGATCGCCGCAGGATTGAGCCCGGTCGCGCGGTGACAGTGCCTAACGGTGTCGATATCGACCACTTTCAACCCGCCAGCCAGGCGCCCGAGCCGTGCCGGCTGCTGTTCATCGGGTCCTTCGCGCACCTGCCAAACGTGCTCGCAATCGGATTCTTTCTGCGGGAGGTCTGGCCCAGGCTGGCAAGCTTGCCAGTCCAGCTCCACGTAATCGCCGGGGCTCGCCATCGGTATTTCCTGGAGCGCTACCGGGATCGCGTGCCAGTGGCGCTCGACCAGCCTGGGGTCGAGCTTGAAGATTTCGTGGCGGATGTACGGCCGGCGTATGCGCGCGCGGCGATCGTAATCGCTCCTCTGCTAGCATCCGCCGGCACGAATATTAAGATCATGGAAGCGATGGCGATGGGCAAGGCGGTCGTGAGCACAACCGCGGGAATCAATGGCCTGGATCTCTCCCCAGGCCGCAATGTGATGGTGGCCGATTCCGCCGAAGAGATGGCGCAGGCCATCGCGGCCCTGCTCCAGGACGCGCCGCAACGCCGCGAAATCGAGCAACAGGCCCGCGCGACTGTGGTCGCCGCTTTTAACTGGGATGTAATCGCGTCAAAACAGAAACGGGTTTATGCCGAACTCTTGCGTTGAGTCCACTGCTGCAAAAAGCCCACCCGGCTGACCCGGGTGGGCTTGATTACGAATTGCCGATCTCGCTTGCTTAGAAGTAGAAGCGCAACGAGAGCTGCAGATTCCGGACGTCGTTGGTCTTGCCGGTTACCTTTCCGAAGTTGGCACTCGTCGGATTGGTTCCTGCGCCCGACAGGTTCGGGTGATTGAAGACATCGAACGCTTCAGCGCGGAATTGGAATCCCATGCGTTCGTTTATCGCAAACTTCTTAAACAGCCCCATATTCCAATTCTGCAAACCAGGGTTGTGGAAGAAATTGCGCATGCCTGGGTATTCGGCGAAAGTGCCCTTGGGGGGCGGAGTGAAGATTGGAGTACCATCCGCGTTGGCCACCGCGAACCACTGACGTGGATCGTTATTGCCGTTGGCAGCGAAATCGCCGAGAACTTTGGGGTCGCCATTTTTGATAAAGAAATTGCCTATGCCGCCGCAGGAATCCCAATTACCATCCACTCCCACGCCGGCATAGTCGTTGTTGACAACGGCGGCACAAGTGGTACCCGTCTGGAACTGGGCAATGCCGCTCAACTGCCAGCCTCCGGCAATCTTCCCGAGCAGATTGGTCTGCCCGCGGAAGAACGGGAATTCATACAGGTAATTGAGGACTAATACGTGCCGGACATCCTGGTACGATGGGCCCCAGAGATTGTGGGCATTGTAAGTGTTCGGAATAATGTCGCGTTGGGCGGATCCATCATCCATGCTTTTGGCGAGCGTGTAGGACGAGCCGAACATGAACCCACTCGCGAAGCGCCGGTTCCAGGACACCTGCAGAGAGTTGTATGTTGAACTGGCTACGTTATCCGTCGCGCGGATAGAGTTATAACCCGCGTAAGGCCGCAATGCGTCCAAAGCGACACCGGGATTCGCGGCCACCACGGCGGGGGTCGGCTGGTTAATGTCCGCTTCGCGCTGCAGGTGCAGACCGCGGCGGCCCACGTACGCTACGCTTAAGACGGTTTTCCAGAACATCTCACGCTCCACGGTGAAGTTCCAGTTCCACGCTTCGGGGTTCTTAAACGCTTTACTCTGGGTGGTCACGGTTAACGGAGCGCCGATGTTGCCGGTTAGAGCGCTACCGGGGTTATCAACGTTGCCAAACGACACGCTAGCCGTGGGCTGAAACGGCGGATTGCCACCGAGGTAGATGGAATCGCTCACGCCCAGGCGGGTGATGAACCGTCCGCCGCCGACGCGGATGACGGTGCCCGGCGTGATGTTATACGCGATTCCCACTCGTGGCTGCCAGTCGTTCCACTGGATGTCAGAGTAATGACTATTGACACCGCGGAACAGGTACGTTAGCGAGGGATCGGTGGACTGAGAGAAGCGGCCTTTCGCGGAATCCGTGAAACCGCTTCCCGGAATCACCATGCCGTTATAACGGTCGCCCGTACCAAGCTGAACCAACCCGGTCTTCGGATCGACTTTCACTGCCTTGGCGGGATCGTAGAACTCCGGGGCAAACACGGCCATGTTCCGCCACAGTGCGCTATAGGGAACAATCACGCTGTAGCGCATACCGTAGTACAGGTTCAGCTTCTGCGAAACTTTCCAGTTGTCCTGGGCAAATGCTTCCGACATGCTGCCGCGGAAAATGGTGTAGCCACGTTCGCCCAATTCGGAATACGTATCAAACAAGCCGAGAGCCGCATTGGCTGCCGCCACTCCCGTCGAAGGGTTGCCCGAACGGGTATCTGTGAAATTAAACTGGCCATTCTGGTTGTTTGTGCAAGTGGGGCACGCGCTGACATTGATTTCATCGTTGTCGTTCTCGCCGGAGCGCTCATAGAGGAATCCAAACTTAAACGTGTGGCTGCCTTTGATCCACGTCAAGCTGTCGGATACATCGTAGATCGGCCCCGTGGAGTGTGACGGATAGGGGCCGCCGTTCAGTCCGCTAAAGTTGGAGATATTGGCCGTGGGGATACGAGTCGGTATCAGTTTACCCGCTGGGAAGAGATACGGGTAGGTGATCCCGACTGAGGTCCGATCGAAGAAGTGGGCCGTGTCCACCGGGATGTACACATCGTCCAGACTGACCGTGGCCAAAGCCTCGTTCACCAGCGTGGGGCTGATGGTCCACACGTAATCCAGCGAATTGGTCTGGTTTGGACGATTGAAGAACTTGGGCGTCAGCCCCGGTGTGCCATCCAGCGGCTGGTACTCGAAGTAGGCGTAATTCATCCGGCGGAACTGCAAACGCTGCCTGTCGGTCAGGTTCATGTCGACGGACAGCGTGTCCTTCCGCTGGTCAATAGGATGAATGGCCGCGGTAAAGAAGTACTGATTTCCGTTGATGGGCGCGGTCAGGTTCGGCGCCGGGAGAGCCTTAAGAATGCCCAGTCCACTCTTGCTAAGCTGCGATTGCGGAATAATGTTGTTGGGGTACGGGGCCTTTGTGACGGGATCGACAAT
>JBBQUE010000579.1:0-3274 GCA_038212805.1 Bryobacterales bacterium
CGCCCAGGTCCGCCCGAATGTAATGCTCCATCTGATGAATGGCGTCCAGTTGCCCGCTTCACCCAGGCTGCGCGCCGCGTTCCCGGTGGCCTTGCGAAGTCCGTCGGGATCCAGCGGCCCGCCGTCCAACGCCGCCACCACTGCGTTGCAAAGCTTGTCGACCTCAGCCTCGGTCACTCCAAGCTTGTGAGCGGTCCTTAAATCGGCGTCGTGAAACCCCTCGCCCACCTTGAGCGCCAGTGCGAAATCGCATGCCGGAACCACGTAGGTGCAGCCCCGGGCACAGGGCAGTTCATGAATCGCCAGGTTCGCGGCGGCATCGTCCACCGCAACGCGGCCGCTTCCGCAGCGCGCAAACAGCGTGAGATAGGGCGCGGCCCCGCCTATCGATCTCGCCCATCCGGTTTGTTCCAGAACCGCCGCCGGAGTTTCACTTGCCAGACGCCCGTCAAGACCCTGCCGGTGAGACCACCAGGCCCGGATTTTCGCTTCCATAACGCCCCTTTGGCGCAATACCCGCCACTACCCGCGGAACGCTTCCTCACGTGCGCGGCTCGCAAACAGCTTCCGGGCCACAACCGTCAGGGAGTGGTGTTGGAAGACGCGCAGTCTGTAGAGTGCCGGAGCTGCTCCTTGCAGGCCTTGGTAGCGCTACTTTCCGCCCGCCATTCCCAGCTCGGTCAGGATCTTGGGCTTGGCCTCGTCCATCGCCACCAAAGCATGACAACTGCTACAATCCTGCCCGATCTTCCGGGAATCGCTGGCCACGTGGTTGTCATCGTGACAGCGGAAACAGCCCACGAAATCGGTGTGGCCCACGTTGTTCGGATAACTTCCCCAAGTCACCTTCATCTCCGGAAATACATTGCTACCGTAGATTGCGGCCAGTTGCCGGCCCGCTTGCCCGATCACGGCCTTCTTAGCGTTGTAAACGTCCGGGTACTTCTCCCGATAGAAGGCGTCAAACTGCCGAGGAATCTTAGCCGCGGCATCTTCGCTGTTGGAGTATGCCGCTTTGATGATCGCCAGACCTTGCTTCTTCGCTTGCGGCAGATCCGTTGCAATCGTGCCCGCGGCCATGGCTTGATCGATACCGCGCTCCGGCAGTTGGTAGGTATGGGCGGGCCGCGTATGGCATTCCATGCAGTCCATGGTTCGGAGCTCGCCTGCCGGCATATCTTTTACGCCGCCGGCCAGGTAAGTAGACGCCTTCCCATCCACCGTTCGTCTTACCCATGAGATCTTCGTATTCGGATCGCCGGACACGTATTCTACTTTCATGCCCGGCCCCATGTGCGCGCCGTGGATGGTGGAACGCGCGTTGCCGCCGCCCACATGCAGCAACAGCACCGAATCCGTACGGCTGTTCGTATCATCGTCCGCGAATTTCGGTATAGTCTTCAACCGGTCGCCGATCATGCGCGACGTGGAATGGCAGTTCTGGCACGTCTCCTGGCTGGAGAGTAAGTGCTTCGGTGGCGGGATCGGCGTCGGATAAGTCCCCAGAGTTACTTCCACTAACTGCTGGGTGCCGGCCATCTTACTGGCAATGAATCCTTGCAGTCCCGGTCCTACGTGGCACTTGACGCAATCCACATTCGAGTGCGCGGATTGCTTGAAAGCCTTGTACTCCGGCGTCATCACGTGGCAGGTGGCGCCGCAAAACTGTTGCCCTTCCATGTAAACCACCGCGCTATAAGTGAACTGGCTGGCGATCACCACATTCACAAAGCTAGTGGCTGCGAAGAACATGGCAATACGCCTGACTTGGGGAGAACCGAAATCGATCCGGACGGGAAGATTCTCAGCCTGGTTCTTCTTACGCTTCGCCCGGCGGTGCAACCACACTCCCAGCGGAATCAAAGCCAGTCCAACCAGGAAAACCGCCGGCAGCATGACGTAAAGTAGAATTCCGATGTACGGGTTCCCGGCTTCCCCGCGCAACAGTTGGGGCAGCAGGAAGAACCAGAAAATAGCGCTGCCTGTTACCAGCACCACGCCCGCTAAACTCAATAGATTATTCGAAAAATACACCAGCGGGATGAACCACCTTGCGGCTCCCGATTGTTCTTTACCTGCAGCTTCAGCCATGTCTACCTTGTGAACCGGATACTTGTCATGAATTGATGCGATGTGAAATTCTCGTAACCGTAATAACGCTCGGAAAATCCATACCAGCGCCATTCGGCGTTCCATTGCAGGTGCTTGTTGATGGGATAAACCAGCCGCGCCATGGGCTGATAATACTGCGTCGGCCGGCTGCCGGACGATTTGAAGAACGATCCTCCCAGGCTCACCCACCGGTACCCGGCCAGCACGGTGCCGGTGTGCCCGTTCTCGCGATAGTTTGAGAACAGCGAGGTTTGATCTTGCGGTGCTAAGTAAGTAATGTTGGAACTTACCGAAGAGCGTGAATAATCCAGCAGCAAATTATAGTGTTGCGAGCTCTTGGGAGTCCAGAACACCGATGCCGATTCGTTCCGCGTCCTGAACTCATAGCGGATTTGTGGATCCGGATCGTTGTTGTTCAGCAGCGTGAAGTCCGCCGCCAACCGCAACGCCGCCGTCAAATCGTAGCTGGCGCGCACGCGGGCTTTTTGATAATTGCGCAGACTGGTCCGGAAGTACGCTTGGTCCGACGAAGAGGCTTCGAAGTCGGCCACCACGCGCAGTTTCCTGGCCACCCGGTAAGTAATTCCTCCGATACCCACGTGCCGGCTGAGGCTCCCCGATTCGTATGGCAGTGGACTCAACCGGGCCAGCACTTGTGAATCACCCCACTCGTACCGGTAACCACCCCGTAACAGGATGCGCTTGGTGAGATCGAAGAAGACGTCCACCTCTTCCTGGCTGTAATTCACCGTGGTCCGGTCCGTGGCGGGGATACTCAAGTTGAGCAGTGCCGAACTTGCATCGTGTAACCGGTCGGTCATCCAGAAACTCACAATCCGCACCCGGTCCGTAGGCCGCAGCTCAAGATTCAAACTTCCAGACGAGTGCGGCATGCGCGCCGAAGCCGTGAGTATGTCCTGTTGCCGCGCAATGGTCGCCAGCAGCGTATTCGAATAAAGCGTGCCCGTGGCCAGGCTGTTAAATGCCGTATCGGTGGAAGGCTGGGCGAACATAAACGTGCCGGAAACGCTCATCCAGCGAAACGGATTGGCGGCCAGCAGGGCCCTGCTGTAAGCGGAATGGCCGGTGATCGCGTAGCCTTCCGTGAAGCCGTCCAGGCGCAGCCGCTGGCCTGATACCAGGCTCAATTGGTCGCCCGTTG
>JBBQUE010000580.1:0-3271 GCA_038212805.1 Bryobacterales bacterium
ATTATAGCGCGAGGGTCCCACCCGTTCCCATACCGAACACGGAAGTTAAGCCTCACAGCCCCGATGGTACTGCACGCGCGAGTGTGTGGGAGAGTAGGAAGTCGCCCGATTCAATCCAAACCCCCGGTTGCCCCCAAAGGCTCCCGGGGTTTTTGTTTGTAAACGAGCGCCTATGCGTTCGTTATTTGGGAAGTGCAAAGGCCACGTATGATCCGCCCGAGACTCCGCCAGACTTCCCGCCGCCCGCTGCGATCACCACAAATTGGCGCCCGTTGACTTCGTAGGTGGCGGGGGTAGCGTTACCGCCCGCGGGCAGCAGCGTTTCCCAGAGTAGTTTGCCGGTGCGCTTGTCGAATACGTGGAACTTACGGTCATGCACGGTGGCCCCGATGAAGACCACGCCGCCAGCGGTAACTACCGGCCCTCCGTAGTTCTCCGTGCCGGTGACTCCCATGGCCTTGACTAATTCCGGGTACTCGCCGAAGGGGATCGACCAGGCGATAGTTCCGCGGTTCAGGTCGATGGCGTTGAGCGTTCCCCAGGGCGGCTGCATGGCGGGATAGCCATCCGGATCCAGAAACTTCTTATAGCCATCGAAACGGTATTTTTGATTGATCGCAGTCGCGGCGGTCTTCGGTAGGACGAGTTCCTTGTCCTCTCCTTTGGCAATGTAACGGGTGATGGCCTCCAGTTCAGGCGCGGGCAGGTGCCCGAAGCCGGGCATGCGTCCGTTGCCCTTGCGCAAGATGGTGAGTACTTCAGATTCCGAGTGGCGGTCACCGATTCCAACCAGGGAAGGGAACTCGGGCGGCGTGCCCCGGAGGTCCGCCCGGTGGCAGCCGGCGCAATTGCTGAGGTAGGATTTTGCGGCGCTGGTCGTGGCTGTAGCCTTCTCTGAATCGACTAACTGCATGATCCAAGCCATTTCATTGGCATTTACGTAGAGCAAGCCGGATTCGGCATCGAACGCCGCGCCGCCCCATTCCCCGCCGCCGTCGAAGCCCGGAAGGATTACGGTCCCGGCCAGGCTGGGGGGCACGAATTGCCCTGCGTTGTGCAGTTGGCGCAGTCGCTGAAGCACCGCCTGGTGGGCGGCCGGGGTTCGCTGAGTGACGCTGTCTTCCGTAAGGGCCTGGCGGGCGAATGGAGGCGGCAGCAGCGGAAAGGGTTGAGAGGCGGCGGTGGTCTCGCCATCCACGTCGCTGGGGGGTACCTTGCGGTACTCAATGGGAAAGAGTGGTTTCCCGGTCGCGCGTTCGAATAAGAAGACATAACCCGACTTGGTAATCTGCGCCACGCCATCCACTGGATGGCCGTCACGTTGGACTGTTACCAAGGTCGGCGGGGCAGGGAAGTCGCGGTCCCATACGTCGTGCCGCACCGCCTGGAAGTGCCACAGGCGCTTTCCAGTGCGGGCATTCAGGGCAATCAGCGAGTTGGCGAACAAGTTATCGCCCAGACGGTTGGATCCGTAGAAGTCAAAGGCGGCTGAGCCGGTGGGGACGAAAACAATGCCTCGGGGTTCATCCAGGCTCATGCCCGCCCAGTTATTTGCTCCGCCGATATAGGTCCAGGCGTCCTTGGGCCAAGTCTCGTAGCCCGTCTCGCCGGGATGCGGAATGGTGTGAAAGGTCCAGCGGATTTGGCCGGTGCGGACGTCGTAGGCTCGGATATCGCCCGGGGCGGCGGGCAGCGTTTCCGGGACGATGCTACCCATAATCAGGGTGTCCTGGTAGATGATGCCCGGCGTGGTGGCCGAGACGGAGAGCGTTTCAGGCTCGCGTCCCAGTCCGGCGCGGAGGTCTATCCGGCCGGCGGCGCCGAACGTAGAAATGGCCTTCCCGGTTAGGGCGTCGATCGCGTAGAGGTAGCTCCGGCTGACGATAAAGATCCGTCCGCCGCCGGCATCGGCCCAGTAAGCGAGTCCGCGGTTGCGGGACTTGCCCAATACTTTGCCGCTGGAGGCCTCGGGATCGAACTGCCAGCGGAGCTTGCCGGTAGCCGCGTCCAGCGCGATCACCTTGAGTTTGGGGGTGGTTGCGTAGAGAACGCCGTCGATGATGAGGGGGTTGCACTGGAGTTCCGAATTCGCAAACCCGTCGCCGGTGTCGTAGGTCCACGCGACCTGAAGGCGATCGGCGTTGGTGCGATTGATCTGGTTGAGGGAGGAGTAGCGCGTACCAGCCGGGTTGCCTCCGTAGACTTTCCAGTCGCGCTGGGCGAAGGTCAGGGTGGGGAGGACAACCAGCAGGAGGAGCAGTCTAAGGGCATGCATGAGTAATTCGTTACCAGCATACTCAATCCGCTGGTGCAACAAGAGACGGAGCGACCTCCGGCTCGTTGCCGGGCAAGGGATGGGGCGGAATGGATGGAGGTGGATCGCGTAGTTCGGGATAGCAGGATCCGCCGCGCCGTTCCTCCGGGCAGCCGGCCCGGCTTATTTAGGGAATGGACGGGCCTGCACCGCTTCCAGAATGGTGGGGTTCTCCCGCCGCAAACGCAGCGAAATCTGCTTTTCCGTGCGTGCCTTTGCCTCGTCGCCAAGCCGGAAGTAGATCTGGGATAGCAGCAGGTGCGGCTGCGGATGCGTGGGATCCAGCGCAATCGTTTGTTCCAGAGCCGCGATCGCCTCCGGCCATTTCTTGAGGTTCATAAGAGCGCGGGCCAGCACCACGCGCGCCGGCACGTAGTCGTTACGGTTGGCCACGGCTTTCTCCAGGTAGGGGATGGCTTCATCGTTGCGCTCTTGATTCACCAGCAGGTTGCCGTAGAAGAAAAACGGTTCTTCGTACCGGGGATCCGCAGCCATGGATTTCTTCAGAACGGCCTCGGCTTCGGTGATCTTGCCCTGCTTCTGCAAATGGTAAGCGTGTTCAAAATTGGCGCGGGCGGAATCGGGAAATCGCTTTGCGGCGAGTTCCGCGATCTTCGCGGCCGCCGGATCGTCGCCGGCGTCCTGGTAGGCTTTGATCGCTAAAAAGTAGATATTCGGGTCGTCCTGCTTACCCTCGAGAGCCCGCCGCGCCATCTCGGCTGCTTCAGCAAAGTAGCGGCCTTTGGAGTATTCGACCGACATCACCTGCATCAACCGGACATTGGCAGGATGAACTGCCAATGCATCGCGCCACGCCAGCAGAGCCGCCTCCGCCTGGCCCAACTTCTGGTAGGTTACGCCCAGCAGGTATAAGGTATTGAAATCCCTGCGATTCGCTTGTGAGGCGCGCCGCAGAAGTGGTTCCGCCTCGGCATACTGCTGGTTGCGGAAATAATC
>JBBQUE010000581.1:0-3268 GCA_038212805.1 Bryobacterales bacterium
CAGGTGCTGGTCCGTTCCCGATCCCGATAATCCGTAATTAAACACTTCCGCGTTCAGCATTCCAGCCAACTGATCGGAATATCGTTCTGAGTTGCTGCAGTTGTCCCCGGCGGTATAGGAATCGCCAAACATCAAGATGCGCGGAACGCCCGCCTTCTTCGCGGGAAATTCATGGTCAGACCGGAAGCCCTGGGAATTTGTGACGACAAAGTATCCACCCGTCTCATTGGGCAGGCGCGCCCGCAGGTGCGGCACGTAAAGATGGCCAATGGCGGGATGATGCCCGACGATCATGCGATGGGTGGATTGTTGTAGGAGAAACATGAAACCTTAGCTAAGCATATACGCACGCTTTCTTATCGACTTCAACCAGCAATTACATGACTTTCCGGCGACCCGCGCGCTTCTTCGATCAAGTGAATCACCAGTCCCAATATCAGCGCCAGCACGGGGTCGGTGGATTCAGGGGTGCGGCCCGGCAGATAGATTTGGACCACTTCAATACCCGCCAGTACCGTGACCACCAGGAGGGTTGCGGAGGGCAGGCGCAGGCCGGCTTGGCGGAGCAGCCAGATGGACGCCCCGTATTCGAAGCTCTTGCGCAGATAGACCGGGAAGCCCACAATCCATTCCGTGGTGAGGATGGAGAGGAACGGAATTGAGGAGAAAGCCTGCGCGCGGGCGATGAAGTGAAAGGGAACAAAGCCGCGAATCACAATCAGCAGCAGAAAGCCGGTGGCCAGCCCAATGGCCCAGCGCGAGCGGCGGCGGGGTTCCGAGAGCAGGCACAGGAAGACGGTCCAGCAGGCCAGTTCGGTGAAGGCTTCCAGTTTTGAATTCCAGAACCGGGGTTTCACATTGCGGGCCAGCAACGCGAAGAGGACGCAGATCTGGAAGCCAACCCAATGAAAAGCCAGGAAGATAGCACCCGAGAGCAGGTCGCGAAAAACGAAGCCAAGCCCTGTTCCTAACAGGCCTCCCAGGGTGTTGTCGAGCACGTCGAGCAGGCTGGAAAAACGCGTAACGTCGTGGACCTGCGCCAGTTCGATGGAGGTGGAAATGGCAAATGCGAGCAGCCCCGGAATCAAAAAACGAAGCCAACGGTGTCCGCGCCGGTGGAGCGCCATGAACGCGAAGAGCCCCACTGGAATGTAGATCAGCAGGTTGACCAGGATGTCGGCCAGGTCGCCGGGGCCAATCTTGGCGGGCCAGGAATGAAGCAGCACGTCGACAGGCGTCAGACCTGGAGGGCTGGGGCGATACTGCCAGGGATACAACGATCCATAAGCGACCATCGCGATGACGACCAGCAGGATGCGGATCACGCGAGCAGGGGGGCGACGTGTTCCCAGACGCGCCCGGCTACGGTGATGGGATCGGCATCGCCGTCCACCAGTTTGATGCGGTCCGGCTGGGCAACCGCCAGTTGGTGGTAGGCTTCACGAGCCCGGTAATGGAAATCCAGGGACTGCTCGTCGATACGGGCCTCTTTGCGGGGCGTGTCGCCTTCGCGGTTGCGGGCGTGGGCGCGGGCCAACCCAGTTTGAGTTTCGATGTCGATACAAAGGGTGAGGTCCGGAACCAGGCCGTGGCAGGCGATGCGGTCCACCTGGAGAACCAGGTCAGCACCTAAATCGCGACCGGCGCCCTGGTAAACCATCGAGGAATCTGTAAAGCGGTCCGAGAGGACGATCTTGCCTTGCTGGAGCGCGGGCACAATCCACTGCTCCACGTTTTGAGCGCGGGCCGCGAACATCAGCAACAGTTCGCTGGTAGGGCAGAGTTCCTGATTCGCGGGATCGAGCAGGATCCGCCGGATCTGCATGCCGATTGGGGTGCCGCCCGGTTCGGACGATTCCAGCACCGCGTGGCCTTCCGTGCGCAGGCGCGCGGCCAGCATTCGGATCTGGGTGCTTTTGCCGCTGCCATCGGGACCCTCAAAGGTGATAAAGAGGCCCTTAGTCATACACGAAGTGCAGAACCTTTTTCAGATCTTCCCAAGATTCCCGTTTGGCGTCCTGGTTGTAAGGCCGAAGCAGGTAGGACGGATGATAGGTGACCATCACCGGAATCTCGCGCCACTTATGCCATTTGCCGCGCAGCTTGGTGACTCCCTCTTTCGTGCCCAGCACGGCTTTGGCAGCGGTTGAGCCCAGCGCACAAATCGCCTTGGGTTGAATCACTTGTAGTTGCCGGGCCAGAAACTGGCCGCAGATTTCCATTTCGTCCGGCTGGGGTGTACGGTTTTCGGGGGGACGGCATTTCACCACGTTGCAGATGTAGATATCTTTCCGCTCGATGGGAATGCCCTCCTTCTTCGCCGTGCCTTCAATCATCTGCGTAAGCAATTGCCCGGCCCGCCCTACAAACGGGATTCCAGAGGCATCCTCATCCGCGCCAGGACCTTCGCCAACGAAGACCAGCGAGGCGGATTCATTGCCATCCCCGAACACAATTTTATTGCGTTGCTCACACAGGCGGCAGCGTTTGCAATCGCCGATATCAGCGCGGATCCGGGCCAGCGAATCAGCCGCGGGCGTAAGGGGGATCACTTCGAGAGCGGCGGCTTGAACAGGCTTTGGCTTCGTTCCCGCGGTTTTCCGGTAATACGTTTTGATGCCTAGATCCTGGTAAAATTCCAGGGCTTGGCGGAGTTGATCTTTATCCATGCAGGGAATGTTGGGAGCGGCGCAGCTTCAGAACCTGATCGAAAATGCGTTCGGCAATTTCGCGCTTCGGGGCCCGGCTGAGGGGAATGGTCTCGCCAGTGCGCAGCACCAGCACCACTTCATTGTCGTCGGATTCGAACCCAGTGCCATCCTGATTCACCAGGTTGGCCACCACCATATCGCAGTTTTTCGATACCATTTTACGGCGGGCTTCGTCCAGCAGGTTATCGGTTTCGGCGGCGAACCCGATCAACAGCCGGTCGCCTTTTCGGCCTCCCACCTCCGCCAGAATGTCGGGCGTGGGATCCAGTTCCAATGACATGCGCGTGGCGGTCTTCTTGATCTTGCGGACAGGCACCTGGGCCACGTGGTAATCCGCGACGGCGGCGGCCTTCACGATGATGGTGGAGGCTTCCAGGTGATGCATGACCGCCGCCCGCATATCCAAAGCGCTTTGCACGTGGATGACTTCCATGCCGGACGGATCGGGCAAGGCGACCGGACCAGCCACCAGCAGCACTTTCGCTCCGCGCTGAGCCGCGGCCTCGGCCAACGCATACCCCATCTTGCCGCTGGAGCGGTTGGAGATGAAACGAACC
>JBBQUE010000582.1:0-3267 GCA_038212805.1 Bryobacterales bacterium
CCGCCTTCGACGCCATTCTCACTGCCTGCGGGCTTTCCACCGTTGCGAGCATCACCACTTCGCCGCCATCCAGAACCCCCAGGTTGACGGTTTCGCGGCATTCGGCGGCAATCTGCTCCATCACCTTGGGCGCTACTTTCAGCAGACGTTGTTCCGGCGAGAGATCGCGTTGCAAGGCGAAAAACTTATCCGCGATCCGGTATCCGCCCCGCGCGCCCCGATTCAAGTAGCCTCGGGTTTCGAGCGTCGTCAGGATTCGGTAGACCGTTGCCTTCGGCATGCCAACGGATCGTGCCAGTTCCGTGAGGCCGTTCGACTCCCCGTCCTTCTTCAGAGCTTCCAAAATGTCGAGTGTCTTTTGGAGCACCTGAACCTGTTTCGGTGCGGCGGGCATTGCTTCACCTTAGCAAACAGATCGCTACTGGCTCAGCGCGTTCCACCAGACGGTCGCCACCTCTCCGTAAAGTGCCACCAGCAAGGCCGCTATCGCCAGGAACGAACCGAAGGGCAGCTCATAGCTGGAGGCATCCTTGCGGCTAACCAAGATGTACAGCAACCCCACCACCGCGCCCAGCGTTGAGCCCGCCATCAAAGTGAGTAGCACGCCGTTCAAGCCCAGGAACGCACCGATCATGGCGACCATCTTTACGTCGCCGAGTCCCAGGCCCTCTTTGTGCCTCAACTTTTGGTACAGGGCACCCACGCCCCATAAGGTGAGTGCGCTGAACCCGGCCGCGAAGGCGGATTCCAGCATCGAGACCAGGGCTGGGTTGGCGCCGGGCAGAAGCATCCGCCACAGGCCCGCCATCGGAATAAACGAAGCCAACACAACCCCCAAGGCCGTGCCGCCCAGAGTGAACTCATCGGGAAGAATCCGCTCTTCCAGATCGGAGAAGAACAGCGTGATCAGGATTGCGCTGAAAATGGACAGCTTCATCGCTGCCCACGTCGGGCCCAGCGTCAACACCGCCACCCCGAAGGACAACCCGGTGAGCAGTTCCACCAAAGGATATCGCCATGGGATCACTGCGCCGCACTTCCGGCAGCGGGCTCGTAGCAGCACAAAGCTCAAGACCGGGATGTTGTCGTACCAGGCGATCATGGCCTGGCAATTCGGGCAATGCGAGCGCGGCCGCACCACCGATAAATCCAGCGGCAACCGGTAAATGCATACATTCAGGAAGCTGCCGATCAGCAGCCCGAATAGCAATGCCAGCGATGCTTCGATCAAGCTCCCAACCTTTGGTACACCTGCATCGTATCCTCCACCATGCGCTCCACTGTGAACCGCTGCTCTACCATCTGCCGGCCCGCCGCGGCCAAGCGTGCCCGGCGCCGCGGATCGCCCATCAAGCCTGACAGGGCCGCCCGGATCGCCGCGGGGTCGTTGCTGGTCAGCACGCCCGTCTCACCATCCCGTACGATCTCCGGCAGGCCGCCCACCCGGCTTGCAACCACCGCCGCCCCGTAAGCCATGGCGAGTAAGGCAGCCGACCCCAGGCCCTCCAACTCCGATATGTAGACGAAGACGGCGGCGCGCGGCAGATCGTCGATCAAGTTCCGGGAAAAACAGATGGGATAGCCAGCCTGCTGCATGAGCGCGCGTCCCTTGCCGGGGTCGTCAGAATCAAGCGCCAATACCAGATCCCGATCCCCGGGCGGCAATGGCTCCGGCACGCGCACCCCGTCATAGACGATCGAGATTCTGGCGGCGTCTACGCCAGCCTTGAGCAGCGTTCCACGGACATATTCCGAGATCGCCAGATAGTGCGTGGCCCGTGCGTACTTCCAACGCGACCGTACCGGGAACCCTACGCGCCGCGACACCAGCACCGGGCCTGGACACAGCAGAGAAAGCGAATGAGCACGGGCGTCGTGGGCATGCAACAAATCGAAGCCACGGGCTGCCAAGGGTGCCGTCCAGGGGTTCAGTGGGCGTGCATCCAAGCCCGCCGATCGGGCCGCGCGGAACAACTCCGAACCCGCGGGTGCCAGCAGGCTTGAGATCACCTTCCGCTGCGCCAAACCTTGCAGCAAATGCAATACCTGCCATTGCCCGCCACGCATTTCGTGCCCGGTATCGATATGCAGAATCCGCACGCCGCGTCTAATCCCGCCGCGGCATCATGTACTTTGCCTTGGTGTACTTCAGGAAGTTATACATAGCCGCCATGTAGGCGATGGCCAGCCCCTCGGTGCCATCCAGAAACCCGCGATGGAAGAAGAAGGTATTGAAGAAAGTCCACAGCGGATCCAGCACCAGTTGCGCCCAACCCACCTTGCGCTTCTGATCCACAATCTGCTCTGCCGCCAGTGTGGTGTAGCGGTCCATGGTCCGCAAATGTTCTGAAAGTGAGTCGCAGGTGAAGTGCAGCAGGTTCTCCCGCAGGTGGCCCACCCGGCCATCCACCGCCACCGATTCGTGCACGTAATCGCCTACCCAACGGGCCTTGCGGCGGTCGAACAGCCGGACCTTGCGGCCCGGATACCAGCCGGAATGCAGAATCCAACGGCCCAGATAGTGCGCCAGCCTGGGCATGGTGTAGGCATCGAACTCAGGGCCGTTTTTCTTGATCTGCCACAGTTCCCCTTCCAGGGCTTCGCTGACCGCTTCGTCGGCGTCCAGCGACAGAATCCAGTCGTGCGTAGCCTGCTCTGAGGCGTAGTTCTTCTGGCTGGCATAGCCCCGCCAAGGCATCTCGATCACCCGTGCCCCCAACTTGGCCGCGATCTCAACGGTGCGGTCGGTTGACCCGCAATCCACCACTACAATTTCGTCCACGCAGCGCAGGCTTTCCATCACGCGCGGGATGTTTCGTTCCTCGTTGAAGGTGATAATGGTGGCCGAGATCTTCATCTGGAGACCTCCATTGTAAGTGGGTCTTAGGCGCTCAGGCGCTTGTGGTCATGCACGCGGTCGAGTTCCAGCACCAGATCGCCCTCTGGACTGACCCGGAACGCCTGTTGAAATTTCCCGCCCCACACCATGTCGTCATGCCGGTAGCTGTAGCGGGCGTTCACGATTTGGCTGAACGTATCGTCGAAGCCCTTGATCAGAATCACGAACTCGGTTTCCATGGCCGCCAACTGCCCGGCGGTTTTGCCGTAGAGGGGGCTGGCGGTATCGATGGGGTGAACGATGGTCCAGGTGAGCGGGAAAAAGAGTATTTTGGTGCGTTCCAATTTTAACTCCTTGAACTGCCGCTGCAGACGTCCGTCCACTTCCTCCACGGTCATCAGGAGGATGGTCGCTTCCAGTTCCATCAG
>JBBQUE010000583.1:0-3263 GCA_038212805.1 Bryobacterales bacterium
GGACGATCCGCTGGTGCTGCATGGGCTGGCGTATTACTACACGGAGGCGCGTAATCCGGCCAAGGGCGCGATGTATGAGGCGCGGTATGCGCAGAAGAATCCACGGGATGAGGAGGCGGTGTTCCGGGCCATGGATCTGTATCTGCGGGCCGGGCTGCCCAAGGCTGCGATCGCTTTGGCGAGGAAGACGCTGGCGGTGAAGAACGATGCGGCGCTGCGCTTCTCACTGGCCAAGGCGCTGGAGGCGGACAACCAATTTGAGCAGGCCATCCCGGAATTCAAGCAGGTGGTTACGCTGCGGCCGTACGATGAAGCGGCTTATTTTGAACTGGCGCAGGCGTACTTGCGGCGGCAGAAATTCGCCGAGGCATTGGCGGTATTGCAGCCGGCGCGGACCAAGTTCGATAAGAGCGCGCAGATTGAACTGGCCACCGGGGTGGCGCTCTATGGGCTGCGGCGGTTTCCGGAAACCATTGAAGCGTTCTTGCATGTGATCCAGATTGACCCGGAGATTGAGCAGCCCTACGTGTTTCTGGGGCGCATGATTGAGGTGGCGGAGGGCAAGCTTCCGGAGGTGGCGGGCGCGCTGGGCGTGTATGCCAGCAGCCATCCGAAGAACTATATCAGCAGCTATCTTTATGCCAAGGCGCTGGCGGCACAGCAGGCTGAACCGGCGCAGTATGAGCCGCTGCTGCGCAAATCGATTGAGCTGAATGCGAAGTTTTGGGAATCGCATTTCGAACTGGGCAGCGCTCTGGAACGCGCCAAGGATTTTCCGGCCGCGGCGGTGGAATTTGAGAAGGCGATTGGGTTGAACCCGAAGGACGCCACCTCACATTACCGGCTGGCGCGCGTGTACGACCGGCTGGGGCAGAGGGACAAAGCGGCGGCGGAACGGGCCCTGCACGCCAAGCTTTCCGCGCCCGCGGCTAAACCAGGGATGGGCGGAGGCGTAAAATAGAGAGTATTATGAATCGCCGCCGTTTTCTGACCGCAGCGGCCACCGCCGCGACATTGAAGACCGATGCCAAGGCCGACACGAAATCGAAGTTGCTGCTGCCGACGGACACGCCGGATGAGCTGGGATTCCGGTTGATGTGGTACACGCCCGCCACGGCGATTGACGAAGCTACGTATCAGTTAAAGATTACGGGGTTGGTGGAGAAGCCGCTGACTTTGAACGTGGCGGCGCTGCGGAAGTTGAATGCGGAGAAACAGAGTTCGCGCATGAAGTGCGTGCAGTGCTGGTCCGCGCGGACGGAGTGGGGCGGGTTCCGGGCAGGGGCGCTGCTGGATCTGGTGAAGCCGCTGAAGACGGCGCACGCGATCAAGGTGGATTGCGCGGACAAGTGGTATGAATACTTTCCGCTGGACGATATAGTATCGAACCGGTTTTTGTTCGCGCTGGATATGGGGGGCAAGCCGCTGACGCCGCAGCATGGCGCTCCGCTGCGCGTGATCGATCCCCGGCGGTATGGGTATAAGTCGGCCAAGCTGGTGACCTCCATTGAATTCGTGGAGGAGGGGAAAGGCAGCATGGCGTGCGACATTGGCCCGTATTATTCGGCCACGGGCGAGATTAAGGCGGGCTATGATCATCCGCTGGACATCGGGCCGAATGAGCGGCGCAAGATAACGGGTGGGGAGATTACGGACTACTAAAATGTTCCCGTTGACCAAGCGACAGTTTGTACGGCTGGCCGGGCTTTCCATCGCCAACCGCATCTTCCCATCGCGGCTTTCGGCCGGGCCAGCGAAGACGGCGGCGACTTCGAACAAGGTGATCATCGTCACGTTTGGCGGGGGCGTGCGGTATTCGGAAACATTCGCGCCTGAGGGCCTGGGGAACATCCCCCGGCTGGTTCAGTTGCGGCCCCAAGGGCATTTTTTCAAGACGTGCGTGAATGCGGGTGTGCTTTCGCATTTCAATTCCACGGGCAGCATTCTGACGGGTAACTGGCAACGCGTGGACGACTTTGGATTTCAGCCTCCGGCCAGCCCGACGATTTTTGAATATTATCGCAAGGGGACCGGCGCGGGCCCCATGGACGCGTGGGCCATTGCCACGAACAAGAGCTTTTCGACGATGGGTTGGGGGGCCGGGTCCGCGCTGGGGCAGCCCTATGGCGCGAACGTGATTCTGCCGAAGCAACTGCTGTTGGAGGCATCGCGCGAGATTGTAAAGAAGCGCTCAAGCGAAGGCCTGGCCAGCCGCGACAACGTGCTGCGCCAACTGGAAAGCCTGCTGAACGAAGGCTACGAGGGCGTGGGCTGGACGATTTTCAAGGCCGGCCGGCAGTTGGATCAGCATGTGCGCGACACGCTGATGCGGGGGTTGGTGGAATACATCAACGGGCCGGAAGCGCCCACCAGCGGCGATGAGCTGACGTTCTTCATTGCGCGCGAAGTGATGCGCGAATTTTCGCCGCGCCTGCTGCTGGTGAATTTCTGGGATATGGACGTGGCGCATTGGGGATCGTATTCGCTGTATCTGAACGCCATCACCAAGACCGACCGGCTGACCGGCATGCTGTGGGATGAGGTGCAGGCCAACCCGCATTATCGCGATAAGACCACGCTGCTGATTCTGCCGGAGCTGGGGCGCGACGGCGATGTGAACACGGCCAACGGGTTTCTGAATCATCGGAGTGGCGACCCTTCGTGCCGCAATACCTGGATGCTGGCGCTGGGCGGGGGCGTGCCGAAAGGCGAGACGGACCGGCCCGTGAACCATGTGGACGTGGCTGCGACGGCCGCGGGCCTGCTGGGCGTGAAGTATGGCGAGATGGCGGGGCAGCCCTTGCGCGAGCTGTTGTTGTAATGTTCCCGCCCCCCATTCAAGCGCTGATCGACAAGGGCTTGTTCGACCGGCTTCCCATCAGTTTTTCCACGTTTTGCTTCGACCAGATGAAGGACTGGGACTTGCTGTTCCCGGCCGAGCACGCCTACTTCCTGCGATTATTTGCGCTGTTTGATGGCGCGGGCGCGGCGGAGCTAGATGCGCTGTTCGCCCCCATGCGCGCGGCGGAAGTGAAGATGGGCGTGAACGAAAAGAACTGGCCCAAGCGGCAGTTCACGCTGGACCAGGTGGATTTCCTGAACCGGAACGCACACTACGCGGAGTGGCGCGCGGCGGTCTCAAACGTGTTTGTGAGGATTGATCCGGTGCTGGACGCGGAGGTAGCGCGCGTGGGGCGGCCGCGGTTGGTGGTGGTGATCTCACCCTCTGAGATACCGGCCGATCCAGACCGGATGTGGCTGCG
>JBBQUE010000584.1:0-3263 GCA_038212805.1 Bryobacterales bacterium
GGCCCACCAACTCCGCGGCTGGCGTGGAGTACCAGATGTCCGCCGTGTGTTCCGCAAACTGGTCGATCACGCGATCCAGAATCTTGCGGTCGGTCAGCGGTTCCTGGCAGGTTTCACAATAGAAAACCGTGATCGGCACCCCCCACACGCGCTGGCGGGAGATACACCAATCGGGCCGGCTGGCGATCATGTTCGACATGCGCTCATCGCCCCAACCCGGCATCCACTTCACTTTTTTGATGGCCAGCAGGGTACGTTCGCGCAAATCGTTGCGCTCCATTCCGATGAACCACTGTTCCGTCGCGCGGAAGATGGTGGGTTTATGGCAGCGCCAGCAATGGGGATAGCTGTGCTGAATATCTTCCTCCGCCACCAGAGCGCCTGCCGTTCGCAGCAAGTCTTTCACGATGGGATTGCCCTGCCACACCGTCTTACCCAGTAATACCTCTGGCAGTTCGCCGGTGGCGCCTTCCGCATTGTAGAAACGTCCCGCACCGTCCACCGGGCAGTACACTCCGATTCCGTAGCGGGTGGCCACCTCAAAATCTTCCGCGCCATGGCCCGGAGCAGTGTGGACCGCGCCAGTTCCCTGCTCCAGCGTGACGTGCGAACCAAGAATTCCCAGCGAATCGCGCTCCAGCAGTGGATGGCGGAAGATGGTTCCTTCCAGTTGCTTACCTGGAAACACCGCCAGCACTTTGGGATCTTTCCAGCCGCACTTCTGGGCGGTAGCGTTGAGCAACTCCAGCGCAACAATATAGACCGCGTCCCCTACCTGCACGCCTGCATATTCAAAGGTTGGGTGGTAGCTGATGGCAACATTGGCGGGAATAGTCCAAGGAGTAGTGGTCCAGATCAACCCGTAGACTTTTGTACCCGCAAGCGCCGGATCGATCAATGCCGCCTCTGACGTCAACAAGAATCGAACCCAAATTGACGGACTGGTGTGATTGTCGTATTCGATCTCGGCTTCCGCTAGCGCCGTACGGTCGTTAATGCACCAGTTAACCGTCTTCAAACCCTTGTAGACATAGCCCTTTTCAAGGAAATCCACAAACGTGCGCGCGATCACCGATTCGTACTGTGCGCTCATCGTCAGGTAAGGATTCTCCCAGCGCCCAAACACCCCCAGCCGCACGAAATCCTTGGATTGCAGGTCCACATATTTCTGCGCATACTTACGGCATTCCGCGCGCACCTGCGCCGTAGTCATCTTGGCTTTTTTGCTGCCAAGCTCGTTATCCACCTTGATTTCGATCGGCAGCCCGTGGCAATCCCAGCCTGGAACGAACGGAGAATCGAAGCCCTCCATGGTCTTCAGCTTCACCACAAAATCCTTTAGAATCTTGTTGAAAGCGTGCCCAAGGTGGATATTTCCATTAGCATAAGGCGGCCCGTCGTGGAGCACGTACATGGGCCGTCCGGCGCGCGCTTCCCGAATCTGGCCATAGAGGTTTTCCTGGGCCCAGCGTTCCAGCAACTGCGGCTCGCGCTGCGGCAGATTTGCCTTCATCGGAAAGTCGGTACGGGGAAGATTGACCGTTTTTTTCAGCTCCAGCTTCAGGTCCAGCCTCGGGTCCAGCCTCGGGTCCAGCATAGGTACGTTCATCAGGGGTTCCTCTTAATGTTACTATCCTGGGTACCCATGGCAGCCTCAGCACCGGTGGAACGCGACGCGGGCTTCGTCCGCGGCTTGAATCTTTTCGACTCCACCATGATCGTCATCGGGGTGATGATCGGGTCCGGGATCTTCATTGTCACCGCCGACATGTCGCGCATGATCGGCAGCCCCGGCTGGCTGCTGGTGGCCTGGGCTCTCAGCGGACTGCTCACGATAGCGGCCGCTCTGTCCTACGGAGAACTGGCTTCCATGATGCCGCACGCCGGCGGGATGTATATCTACCTGCGGGAGGCCTACTCGCCGCTTTGGGGCTTCCTCTATGGATGGACGCTGTTCACCGTAATTCAGACTGGAACCATCGCGGCCGTCGCGGTAGGCTTCGCGCGGTTTTTGGGAGTGCTCTGGCCCCGGATCTCGGAAAGTGGCTATATCGTTGAACCGATTCATTTTACGCCGGGCTACGCGATTTCTCTTTCTACCTCCCAACTGGTGGCAATCCTGGTTATCGTGCTGCTCACTTGGACCAACACGCGCGGCCTGGAGTACGGCAAGTTCATCCAGAACATCTTCACCAGCGCCAAAACGGCCGCTCTGGCTGCTCTCATCCTAGCGGGTCTGTTCCTGGGACGAAATAACGAAGCCATCCAGACCAACTTCACGGATATGTGGCGCTTCAGCAGCTTCGACCCATCCCTGGGCCTGGTCGCCGGCAGCGTTTTCGGGTTGCTGGTAGCCATCTCCGTATCCCAGGTGGGTTCGTTATTCGCAGCCGATTCCTGGCACGACATCACGTTCATCGCGGGTGAAGTTCGCAATCCCCGGAAGACCCTGCCACTGGCCATGGCCCTTGGCTGTACGGCCGTCATGTTGTTGTATCTGCTGGCCAATGTGGCCTACATGCTGGTGCTTCCACTGCCCGCCATCCAACATGCTCCGGAGGATCGGGTGGCTACCGCCATGCTGCAACAGATTTTCCCCGGTCTCGGCACCACCCTGATGGCAATCGCGATCATGATCTCCACCTTTGGATGCATCAATAGTCTGGTCTTGGCAGGCGCACGGGCGTATTACGCCATGGCTAAGGACGGGTTATTCTTCGCGGCCGCCGGTACGCTCAACAAAGCCAAAGTTCCGGCCTGGTCCCTGCTGGTGCAGTGCGCTTGGGCCGTCCTGCTGCTGCTGCCGCGCACTTACAACACCACCACCAAACAGTACGGCAACCTTTACGGAAACTTGCTGGATTACGTGATCTCAGCCGCTCTCCTTTTCTATATCCTCACCATCGCCGGGGTTATCCGGCTCCGCATCACCCGGCCCGACATGGAACGGCCCTACCGGGTCTGGGGCTATCCTTTCATACCAGTGCTCTACATCCTGGGAGCCACCTTTATTCTCTTAATGCTGTTCCTCTACCGTCCCGCCACCACTTGGCCGGGCCTGTTTATCGTGCTGGCCGGCGCCGCCGTCTATTTCGTGATCCGCCGCGCCCCCGCGAAGGCATGAAGTTCGCGGATCGAATCACGGCGGTTGATGCCCACGCCTGTGGCGAGCCCGGGCGTGTGATCATCGGGGGCGTGGCCGACGTTCCGGGCCGCACCATGTTCGAGAATAAGACGTATCTGGAAACTCACTCGGACTACAT
>JBBQUE010000585.1:0-3249 GCA_038212805.1 Bryobacterales bacterium
CGCGGGCGTCAGCAAGGCCGCGATTGCCCGTAAGCTGAATATCGGCCGAACGTCAGTGCGCCGCATCCTGGCGGTCAGAACAAAATAACTACTCTTTCAAGCTCCTAACTCTCTCGTACGCAGCCTTGCCGAAAAGACACAAAGGATCAGAAACCGCGGGCGGTTGCCGCTACGACCCGATTCCGGGTCTGACGCCGAGCCGTAGGTGAGACGGATACAAGGACGGCCTCATTTCCCTGCGCAGGGAAGCACATGGCGGACACCATTCCACACGGCGAACTCGTGATCCCGAGTGTTGGCCATGTTGCGCGCTTGCAGTTGTTAAGCGAGCTTTCTTAGCGGGCCGGCTTCACCGAGACTGCCACGTGAGCAGTGGTCCAGCAGCACAGGAATCCCCGGCCGCCTTCCCCCGACCAGTCGTTTGCAACGACGAGCAACACGTACTCCCCAGTCTCGCTGAAAGTGGCAGTCGTGGTCGCTTTGCCGGCGGCGACAGGGGGTTTCGAGTTGGCGAAAATCACCAAGCCCGGTCCGCGAAATTTGCTCCAAGTCAAGACAACGGGAGGAGTCTTGGGCGGCTTCGCGCCCGGCAAGGTTTTGGCATCGTCCGATGCCCAAACGTTGAGTTGCAACGGATTCGGCAACGTTGTTGTAAGCGCAACCCTCATCGGGCGCGGACCCTGTACAGAAGTACCATTCTCCTCAAAGCTAATCACGGGCGGAGTATTGCCGACGCCAACCTCGGAGAACGGCGAGATGGCCCAGAGGGGATCCAGGCTCGCGGGAATCACCGTCTTCCGCCCGTGCGCCACTAAAGTCCAAGTGAGTTTCTGGGTACCAAAATCTTTAGGCACGGTAACGGTAAAGACACCCCACTGCCGGCGGGGAAGGAAGTGAGACGGTTGGCCTCGGTCTGGTCCGCCCGGTTCAATTCGGTTGTCGGACCCAATAGGAATGTCCATCTCTTCTCGCAAATTCCGGTTGAAATAGCCGAATAGGACGCTGAAGGTTCCGTCAGGATTGCAGAACCATCCTTCGAACGCGCCAGTCACGCTTTGACCGGAATCGTGCAGCGGTTCCATCGGCAGCTGTTGCGATTGCGCCTGAGGAGAAAGCCACAGAATTGCACTTACGGCCACCGCTAAGGCAGCTTCTTTGGGGTACTCCACTTCTGATAATCCTCTTCGCTTATGTAAGTGACGTTCACCCAGGCGTGTGCCATTTCGTCAACTGTACGATCGCCGTAACCGACCCACTGGTTGGGGTCGGGATTGTTGCGGTTAGAAGTAGTGTTATCATGCCACGCAGTCATGCGTATCACCGTGCCCTTCGGCAGCACCGGCGCGGCGTCTTGGGCATAGATGTAGTTGTTCATCCAATTGAAGTTGAAATTCCCTACATAACTGAGCGTCTTAGTCGTGCCGTCCGGTAGGATCGCTTCCAGCGACATCGCCTTGCCGCGCAGATGCATGTGCGGCTGGAAGTTCTCGAAGCGGGCCGGCGCCTTCAGAACTTGGAAACGTTGCGTCTGGGCAATCGTGTTTGGAGGGATATCGAGAGAATCCAAGGCGTTCGATCCAAACAGTGAGAGGCGCGTCCGATATTTCGGCGTCTCACCCTTCGGATACAGGTATACGGCTAACTCGACGTAATCCCGAATCGCATTGCCGGCGGCATGCAAGTGAATGTCCCACCGGATTTTCGAACCGGGTAGGATTAACTTCCCGGTGTCCGGACGGTAAATATCGAATTGTTTACCGATCGCCCATTCCATTAAGAGCCCGGGACCGCCCAAGGGATCGTCCGGAGTAATGCCGGGATCTTCCTGCTCGAGAATCGCCAGCGCGTGATGGATGATTTTGCGGCCAGCCGGCGTGGCGGGCCGCATCTCGATCGCTCGGACCCATCGAGGCTCCGTCACACCCACCAGAGACGTCGGCTTCCACCATACGTCCTGGCCCTGCGCTGGCATGGTGTAAGGTTCCGACTTGATCACGAGATCCGGCTCCCCGTACGACTGCGCGAGCTGCCAGCCTTCTTCGCTAGGCCACTTTTTGGGAGCGGGCAGATCCTTCGGGTCACCGCGCGGCGAGCCCGCGTCCACCCATCTCACGATGGTGGCGATCTGTTCGTCCGTCAGAGAGCGGTCGTTCGAGAATTGCTGAATCCCGACCGTCTTATCTATGTGCCAAGGCGGCATCTGCCGCGTGATGACACGTTCTTTGATCGCCTTGGCCCAAGGCCGGGTCTCCTCAAAACCCACCAATGACATGGGGGCTGCAGTACCCTTGCGGTGACATTCTTCGCACTTAGCCTGGAGGATGGGGGCGACGTCCCTGGCGAACGTGACCGGTTTAGTATCCAGCTTGGCGGAGATAAGGGTAGCGGGGAAGGTGAGGCATGCGCAGAGCGCAAACCCGCTCATCAGGAAAGCGGGCTGAATGGAAATCCAGAACATGTCATGACGCATGACGGCTCTCTCTATCGCCAACTTCAACTAGCGTAGTTCTACGGTAACTCCTGTTCCAAACCAAGTCAAGGCATCCCACACGTCCCGTTGTGGTGCGCAAGAACTCCACCCGAGCCTCACGCAGCGATTTCATCGAGCCAATACTCATGATGGAGTCCGCCGAGAACTGCGGCGCGTCGGACGGTGTATCCAGTAGGAATACGATGCGGATGAGTGCTCTCGTGTGCAAGAGGACGTAATGCCGCCGGGATTCCTGCGGTAAACCCGTGTGGGTGCGATGTGGCTTGGGAAAGGGTGATTCCGGTCGGGAGCATCCGCGCCGCGTGAGAGGCGCGCAAATGGTAGCAAGTGGTAATGTACGGCGTGAATTTCGGCGTTCGCCGGCTAGCCCAAGACGTACTGGAAACTCTGCAATCAGGAATTTTCCAATTGGACCTTACTTATTATTTTCTATAACTTAGGACTATGTTGGGGGCTGTCAGATCCACCCTCGTGAAACATTTCTCCAGCCCGTTTTCAATTGCCAGATGGTAATCTTCGTCGGATTTCCTTTTAGTTTTTACAGATTTTCGACAGTTTTCCCGTAGGGCGGTCCGAGCCACCCACACCTGGCGAATGGAAAATTCCGGCGCAATCGTCTTTTAGACGGAAACGTAACTTACGTGTTCCTAGGCAGCGGCGCCACGCTGGCGGCTGCGGAGGTGACGCAGCGCGTCTGTTACGGCCTCGAACTGGATCCCAAGTATGCCGACGTGGTGGTCGAGCACAGATCTACGCGC
>JBBQUE010000586.1:0-3248 GCA_038212805.1 Bryobacterales bacterium
CATGCCACGATTTGTACCGAGGTCAAAGCGCCCCTAGCAGCCGGTCAGGAGAGGCAGCGATGCCTCTCCCAAATCCGTTTATATGTGATAGAAGAACTCTTCGTACACAATCTTGCCGTCCGCCACCTTATAGACCGCCACCTCTTCCATGACGTGGTGTTTCCCCTGGGGCTTGAACGTCACCTCCATCTTGAACACGACAGCGAAGTGCGCCGCCGCCACAATTGGACCGTCCACCTTTACCGAATGAATCTCGTGATTCGCAACCCACCATGCCCCTTTGGCCAGGACGGCCTCCAGGCCTTTCGATTCGCGCGAAGCGCCCGGAGGCACGCCCGCTTCCATGCTGACGATATCTTTTGAATAAAGCTGTTCCGTGGCTTCGCGAAACTTTCCTTCAGAGCAAAGTTTCACGAGGGTATCTGCAATTTCCTGGGTGGTCAATGTTCGATCTCCTCCCTAAAGTCTCGCAGGCCTACACCAAGGTTTGCAACCGGATTAGTGGCCTTCCGCCTCTAAGAAGCGCTCGGCTTCAATCGCCGCCATGCAGCCCGCGCCGGACGCAGTGATGGCCTGCCGGTACACCCGGTCCTGTACGTCCCCGGCATGAAACACGCCTGTAATATTCGTGCGGGCACCGCCCTTGGTGACGATGTAGCCGTCGGGGTCCAGCTCGATCTGTCCGCGGAACGGAGCCGTGTTCGGAAGGTGCCCGATAGCCACAAAGAGGCCATCCACGTCCTGCTCCCACATCCGGCCGGTTTTCAAATCCCGCAGCCGAACCCCGGTCACCGTGTGCTGCGACACATCGAACACGTCTTCCACCACGGTGTTCATCAGGAACTTAATCTTCGGATTGTTACTGACGCGCTCCACCATGATCTTCGAAGCGCGAAACGTATCGCGCCGGTGCACGACCGTCACTTCACGGCCAAAGCGCGTCAGGAAGTTGGCTTCTTCAAGCGCCGTGTCGCCGCCGCCGATCACCATGATCTTTTTATCCCGATAAAAGAATCCATCGCAGGTGGCACAACTGCTGACGCCGTGCCCGATCAGCTTCTGCTCATTCGGCAGATTCAGCCAGCTGGCCGAAGCTCCCGAGGCGATGATCAGGGTCCGGGTCTCATGCCAGTCCTCGTCAATCTTGAGCCGGAAGGGGCGCTGGGAGAGGTCGGCTTCCACCAGCGATCCATGCAAATATTGGGCCCCAAAGTGTTCGGCCTGCTTGCGCATGTTCTCAACCAGAGCAGGTCCGTCCACGCCTTCAGGAAAACCAGGAAAGTTCTCCACCAGGCTGGTGAGGGAAAGCTGCCCGCCGGGTTCATGGCCTCCCACTACCAAGGGCATCAGGTTGGCTCGGGCGGCATAGATGGCGGCTGTGCTTCCGGCGCAGCCGGATCCAACAATGATCAGATTTTGCATGATAGAGGGAAATTCCATGCTACCAGACGGCCAATTTAGGACCGCAATTGGCGAAACGCGTCTAGCGCAAACTCCAGATTTCCAATGGTATGCGCCGCCGTGGCGCATAGCCGCAACCGCGCCGCGCCCTGCGGGACGGCTGGGAACATCACCGGTGTCGTCAGGATCCCCAGATTGCGCAATGCCGCCGCGAACATGGCCGCCGCTGCTTCATCATTGAAAATCACCGGCACAATGGGGGTCTGCGACTCGCCCACGTCATAGCCCAGATCCACCAACCCCTCGCGCAGGAAACATGCATTGCGCTGCAAGCGCGCCACGCGATCCGGCTCTTCAGCCAGAATTGCCAGCGATGCCCGCACAGCCGCAACCGCAGCCGGACAGAGCGCAGCCGAGAAGATAAACGGAGGTGCGGCGTGCTGTAGATAAATGCCCACTTCCTCGGAGACCGCAGCGAAGCCGCCGTTTGATGGGATGGCCTTCGCCAGTGACCCGGTCCAGATATCCACATCGCCGGCTGCCACGCCAAAATGCTCATCGGTGCCGCGCCCAGTCAGGCCCAGGACGCCGGTAGCATGCGATTCATCGATCATTAGATAGCAGCCGAACTGTTTCTTTAGCTGGATCAGGTCAGGCAGCGGGCAGATGTCCCCATCCATGGAAAACACGCCGTCCGCGATAATCAGGGTCCGGTTTGCAGCTGGCCCGTTCTCCAACTCATACCGCAAGGATTCCATGCAGTTGTGTGCAAACCGCTGGACCTGAACCCCCGCCATTTTGCAGGCATCCACCAAACTCCGGTGGGACCACGAATCCATCACTACGCGATCCTGCGCGCAGAGCAGTGCTGAAAGGATCCCCACGTTCGCCAGATAACCGGACGTGAACGTGATGGCCTGCGGCATACCTTTGAACGCCGCCAGTTCCGTTTCCATCTGCTGGTGCAGTTCGTTGGTGCCCGTCAGCATCCGGACCCCACCGGTGCCGGTGCCATACTTCCGGATGGCGTCCACGGCCGCCTCATCCACCCTTGGGTGGCCGATCAGCCCCAGATAATCGTAGGACGAGAGCATCAACATCTCGTGCCCTTCGGCACGGACCCAAGGCCCGGAACGCCCTTCGAGCGCGATCTGGTATGGGTAAACGTCCGCGTGGCATGCCCGGGTCATCAGATCGAACACGCGGCGCGCGCGCGCGTCGATGAAACTGCTCTTGTGAAAACTCCACTTCTTGCCCGAAGTGAAAAAACGCCGGAAGATGTCTCGCGACGACGTAAAGGTACTGGTAATCAGCTCGTGATTGTCTATCATCGGGGATTGCCACGAAGAGGCGTAGTAATGAGTATAGTTGAAGATTACAGCCTAATCCGTCGGACACAACATTTTGCTGATATTTAAGTTTTTCATTCTGTGGTTGGCTTGCGGCGTGCTTGGCTATGCCCAGGATCCGGTAGGGGTATGGCGAACCATGGACGACAAGACCGGTAAGCCCCGGGGCACGGTACGCCTGTATTTGGAAGGCGGCGAAGTGTTCGGAAAAATCGAATCATCGTTTGACCCCAACAACGCCACAGACCTCTGCGGCCTCTGTCCGGGCGATCGAAAAAACAAACCCATTATCGGCCTGGTGATCCTACGGCGGATGAAAAAAGCCAGCGGCGAGTGGACGGGCGGAGATATCCTGGACCCCGACACTGGCCAACTCTATCGCTGTAAGTTTAAGATAACAGAGAACGGATCGAGAATGGTCCTGCGCGGGTACGTGGGTATTTCCCTGCTGGGACGATCCCAAGTCTGGACGCGCGTCCAGTAGCGCTACTGGACGCG
>JBBQUE010000587.1:0-3243 GCA_038212805.1 Bryobacterales bacterium
CCCACCCAGCAGCTCAGCCACGGAACTGGAGCGGGCCGGATGATGGGGATCGTGAGCGAAGGGCGTTTGATGCAAGGGCTGGCCATCCACATAGAGGTGGCCGCCGCGCACGATCCGACCTAATTCCGGATAGGCCGGAACGAAGATGACGGAGTCTCCCAATGCCCCAAGTTCCGAGCCGATGTTCCCGCGCAGGGTGGAATCGGTCTTCTTGAAGATCAACTCCGGCCGGTACCGCGCCACGGTATCGCGCACGCGCTGGGCGGCGTGGGCCGGATCCAGATGGCGCGATTCGGTATTTATGACCAACACCTCCGGCACCAGCGTCTGGGAGCACGGGCCGAAGAGCCGCACGGGTGCGCCCAGTTTCGCGCCTACTTCCAGGGCACCCGTCAGATCGTCAGCCAGAGCCAGCAGGCGCACGCTAGTAGCCCCAATGCCCGTCACTTAACGCAGCTCACCGCAACCGGTAGACCGCTTACTGACGTGCGCGGCTCGGAAACTGAGTGGATTTGCCGATCCGCGACCCTCAGGGCGCCTGCCAGATAGAGGACCGTCGAGCCCACCTTTTCAATGTTTTTCAACCGTTAACCCAGGATCACAAACTGGTGCGGCTTCAGGTCCAGATGAACGAAGGCGATTCCGCCTGGGCTGACTTCCACGGGAACCTGTCCCACTCCGCCGTAGAGGAACTTCAGGTGGCCGCCCTTCTGGTTCAATGTGCTATCGATCAGCACGCGATCCTGGCGGTGATTACCGGAGACATTGAAAGCCACCAGCACCTCACTTCCATAGAGCACGCGCGAGAATGCCAGCGTGTAATCGGTGCCGAACGGAAGGCCGAAGTCTTCGCCGTTTCCGGAGATGGGCCGGTAGTACATGCGGCCGAAACGCAACTCTTCCGCGCTCCGCATCACCCCGGCAATCTTGGCGATCTCTTGATAGATGCGGCAATCGGGGTTCATCAGGTTGTGTCCGAACGGTGCTTTGTCGAACATAGCTTCGCGGATATCGTTATCTTCTCCGTGGCCTTCAAAGCCCTGCTCAGTGCCGTAGTAGATGCAGGCGGTACCCAGCGAACAGAGCAGGAACCCGATGGCGGCGATCACCTGTTCGTCCGGGGCCTGATGCGCGATCCGCCCGCCGGGCTGCCAGAACGAATCGTGGTTATCGACGAAGGTGACCAGATAGCGGCCCAACTCGGCGTGGTTCAGGGCGCGATGATGCTGGGCGGAAAGCCGATCGAACAGCGGGCGCGGGCCGGCCAGGCCTTTGATAATCCCGGGCAGGCCTGCGCCTTCGGCCAGCTTGAAATCGAGGATGGAATCGATCCCGAAGAAGACCGTTTCGGGGCCGTTCTGAACGGACGTGTTGGGTCCGATATAACGGTCGATCACGTCATCGTCCGGGGTGGCCAGTTCACCGAAGAGGAAGAAGCGGCGCTTGCCCAGGGAGTAAGCATATTCACGGATGTTGGAGCTGAAGCGCGCACAGGCCAGCGGGTTCATGTGCTTGATGGCGTCCACGCGGAAGCCGTCGATGTCGGCTTCGCGGATCCAGTAGCAGTAGGACTTGATCAGGATATTGATCAGTTCCGATCCCTGGGCGGTGTCGTCATTGACGAAATCCTTGAGGCCATACAGATCGCCGAGCTGCTTTTCGGGGTCGGTATCCCAGTTCTGAATTTGCCCCATGCGGTGATACAGTTCCGGGTTGCGCAGCTCGGTGGGGATGGGCTTTACCGGTTCGCGCCAGGCACCGAAATCGAAGCGCTGGCCGTTGTAGTTGGGGAAGCCCTGCTGGTACGTCCAGGTGTCGCCCGAGTTGTTGATCACCACATCCAGGATCACGCGGATGGGGTGCGGCTGGCCGTTGAGTTTGAAGCCGTGGGCGCGGTCCACCAGTTCGATGAGGTCTTGCTTGGTACCGAAGTTGGGATCGATATTCAGGTAGTTAAAGATGCTGTAGCCGTGATAGGCGTTGGGCGTGTTCTCAAAGATGGGCGAGAGCCAGAGGGCGGTGCAACCGAGCTCCGCTATGTAATCGAGATTTTGGGTGATGCCTTTGATCTTGCCTCCGTAAAAGGCGTTGTCGGGCGCGGCGAAACCAGGGGTGCGCTGGGCATGGCGCTGGGGGTGGCGGGGTTGGGCGTCGTGGAAGCGATCGACCATCAGGAAGTAAATGAACTCCTCGCGCCATTCGCGGTCGAAGCTGGTGTAATGTTTGCCGGGAAGCGGCGAGAGGTCGATATCGGTGAGTGACTTTGGTTCCATCCTGACTACACCTCCTGTTGCTTCAGCCGCCATGCCAGACACGTTGGTTTATCATAAGCGGCGTGAAGCCAGTTCTGTATTGCGCGACGACCAACGCGGCCAAGGTCAAGGAATTTCGAGCGGCCCTGGAGGCACACTACGATGTACGGCAGTTGCCGGATATCGACGGGATTCCGCCGCCGGAAGAGACGGGCGCGACGTTCGAGGAGAACGCGGCCTTGAAGGCGGTTTACTATTCCGGGTTCCGCGGCGACCCGGTGTTCGCGGATGATTCGGGGCTGGAGGTGGACGCACTGGGCGGCGCCCCGGGGGTATATTCGGCGCGGTTCGCGGGGGAGCATGCCAATGATGCGGACAATAACCGGTTGGTGCTGGAACGGATGGCGGGCGCATTGGACAGGACGGCCCGATTTGTTTGCGTGATTGCCTTGGCGCATCAAGGTAAAGTGACGGGCAGTTTTCGAGGCGTAGTGGAGGGGGTGTTGTTGGAGGAGCCCCGGGGCCCGCATGGGTTTGGGTATGATCCTTTGTTTCATTACCCTCCGTTTGGATGTTCGTTTGGCGAGGCAGAGCTGGCGAGGAAAGGCGAGGTGAGCCATCGGGGCCAAGCTTTGCGGGCTCTGCGGGATCATTTAGACAAGTTAGCGGCAGTTTGAAGCCGGTCCCAACGGTAGTAGCCGATCATGGTTTTCGAATCCATGATCTTGCCGGTATCGATCATGGTTGCGACTTCCAGGGACGTGAACCATTTGGATTCGATGCGTTCGTCTTCCATGGGCTGAGCCTGGCCGGCGGTTAAATCCGTGGCCAAATAGAGGTGCATTTTTTCGGTGAGGAAGCCGGGGCTAGGGTAATACGAGGCCAGCTTTTTCCAGGTGCGGGCGCGGTAGCCAGTCTCTTCGATGAGCTCGCGCCGGGCGGCTTTGAGGGGCGTCTCACCGGCATCGAGTTTACCGGCGGGCAGTTCCCA
>JBBQUE010000588.1:0-3219 GCA_038212805.1 Bryobacterales bacterium
AAACATCGCACCAATAGGTGATCATGCGTTGCTTGCCGCCCGCATAGACGAACATGGCGCGCAGGTGGATGGGGTCCACCGCGAACTGATCTGAGCCACTGAAATGCCCTAGCGCTTCGAAATCGGTTCCCGCCAGGCGCTTGTCGTTAAATACGCCCTGGGTGGGTTCGTCGCCGGTGAGATGGATGTGGCGGCCGTCCTGCAGCACCAACGTACCCGGCGGCTCCAAACGTCCACGCACTCCGGTCTTCGAGGCCGAATCTGCACGCAGGTGTGTTGCGAAGACTGCGGGAAGCATGGCGCCGAGAAGGAATCGCCTAGTCACCCTTCTAGTCTACCGCCCTCGGTACAGGCCCCAGGCCAACAAGGCCCAAGCTGCGATAAACGAGATTCCGCCGAACGGTGTCACCGCGCCTAGAATGCGGACTCCGCTCAGCGCCAGCGCGTACAGGCTGCCGGAGAATAGCAGAATTCCCGCCACCAGCAGGATCGCAACCCAGCGCCCGGTGGATTCCGGTAGCGTCCCCAGCCGCACAAACAGCGGGACCCCCAGCAACCCTAGGGCATGCACGAAGTGATAAAACACCGCCCGCTCGTAAACGCCCATGGAGTAATCGTCCAGCTTGCCGCGCAACCCGTGCGCCCCGAACGCCCCCAGCATCACCGCCACCGCCATCAGAATCGCGCCTACCGCAGACCAGCTCATAAACTCAATTATCATGTAGATATGCGCCGCGTATTACTTTTGCTTGTTTGCCTTGCCGTGACCCTGCCATTGGTAGCCGGTCCGAAAATGACCACGCTCACGATTGCGGTGAAGAGCCCCGCCGGGAAACCTGTTGAGAACGCGTCCGTCGTGGTCCGTTTCATCCGGGGGCACGACTTGTTGAAGCTGGGAAAGGGTATCCGCCGGGAATGGGAATTGCGCACTAACCAGGAAGGGACCGTCAAAATTCCAACGATCCCACAGGGCAAGATCTTGATCCAGGTGATCGCCAAAAACTTTCAGACTTTCGGCCAGACGGTGGACGTCGACGAGGTTGAAAAGACCATTGATGTTCGTCTGAACTCCCCCCAGCCGCAGTATTCAGCGCACTAGCCGACGATGGCGATGCAGTCGATTTCCACGCTGACATCGCGGGGCAGCTTGGCGGCTTGTACGGTGGATCGCGCCGGCGCATTTTCCTTAAAATAGCGCGCGTAGACCCCGTTCATCTGGGGAAACTCCCCCATATCTTTCAGGAAGACCGTAGTTTTCACTACCGACGCCAACGACGCGCCGCAAGCTTCCAACAGTGCCTTCAGGTTTTCCAGTACCCGTTCGGTCTGGGCCTCAATCCCGCCTTCAATCATCTGATTGGTGGCCGGATCCAGCGGGATTTGCCCGCTCAGATAAGCCATGCCGTTGGCGACGATGGCTTGCGAATAAGGGCCGATGGCCTGGGGCGCTTGCCCGGTGGAGATAACAGTTTTCATAGTTGAAGCGTTCCTACCAGTTCGCTGACATTGGCCAGCTTCTCTGTTCTAACAAATTCTTCCAACTCACGCGCGATGCGCTGCGGAGCCTGCGGATCCCAGAAGCTGGCCGTGCCCACCTGGACCGCGCTGGCCCCGGCGATCAGGAACTCCGCCGCATCCATGCCGTTGCGGATACCGCCCAGTCCAATTACGGGAATCTTGACCGCCTTGGCGGCTTCCCAGACCATCCGCAGCGCGATAGGTTTAATGGCCGGGCCGGACAAGCCGCCGAATCCGTTCCCGATGCGCGGTTTCCGGGTACGGGCGTCGACGGCCAGCGATACGAAGGTGTTTACCAGGCTGATGGCGTCCGCCCCCGCTTCTTCGGCGGCGCGCGCCAAAGGCTCAATGCGGGCCACGTTCGGGGAAAGTTTTACAATCAGCGGACGCTTGGTGAGCGGACGAACGGAGGCCACCACGTCCGCCAGCAGCGCCGGGTCGTTCGAAAAGAACATGCCGCCATGCTTGGTGTTCGGGCAGCTTACGTTCAGTTCGTACGCCGATAATCCCTCGCCATCTTCCAAGATGCGGACCACCTCGCAGTAATCCTCCGTGGCATAGCCGAAGACGTTCGCCAGGATGCGGGTTCGGAACCGGCGCAGCGCGGGCAGCTTTTCCTGGACAAACGCGCGCGCCCCGATGTTTTGCAGGCCTACGGAGTTGATCATGCCCGCCGTCGCTTCCCACAGGCGCGGAGGGGCGTTGCCGCGAATCGGCTCACGCGAGAGGCCTTTGACGACGATGCCGCCGATGGCGTTCAGGTCGGCCACGGATTCGAATTCGATTCCGTAGGCGTAGGTGCCGGATGAGGCCAGCACCGGGTTTTGAAAATCGACGCCGCAGAGGCTAATGGCAAGGCGGCTCATGCTGCCCTGAATTTTAGCAGGGGCTTTAGGCGGCGAATCCGATGCGCTTCCTGGAAGGCTCCGGCGGGGGCTGCTTCAGGTTATCGATCTCTTCCGCCAGGATGTTGATCACCGAGGCATGCTGATCCTGCCCGCTTTCCAGGCGCTCCACCCGCGCCGCTAAGTCCTTGTGGGCGTAGACCAATTCGCGGAGTTTGACGAACGCCCGCATAACCATAATGTTCATCTGAACGGCCCGGGCGCTTTTCAGTACTGACGACAACATGGCCACCCCGTGCTCGGTGAAAGCGTACGGCCGGGCTGCGGTGCTCCGGTGGGATCCGGTCACAAATTGTGACCGGATCCAAGCCGCCTCTTCCACCGTGAGCTGGAACATGAAGTCTTCCGGAAAGCGGTCGCGGTTCCGCTTTACCCCCTGGTTCAGAACTTTGGTGGGAACCTGGTAGAGGCTGGCTAAGTCGCTGTCCAGCATCACTTTCATGCCACGTATCAGGTGGATCTGGCGTTCCAGGCGTTCCAACGGAACGATCTCTTCCGAGGCGGGCTGTGGTTTCCGGGTCATCGGCTTGTCAATAATGAGTGATCCCGGCGCGCGGGAATTCTCTTTCAATTACAGCGCAAGGACCGGATAGCCCAACCTTGAAATCCCGGTTAATCTCAGATCATGGAAAACGAACAAGCCTATTGGGAAGCGAATTACTGGGATGCGGTCCTGAATCGCGACGCCCGCATGGACGGCATCTTCTACTACGCGGTCCTCACCACCGGCGTGTATTGCCGCCCATCCTGCCACTCGCGCGTTCCCAAACGGCAGAACGTGCTGTTTTTTCAACAG
>JBBQUE010000589.1:0-3214 GCA_038212805.1 Bryobacterales bacterium
TCGCCAGTCCGGTATTTGCCGTAGAAATCCCCGGAAAGCGTCACTAAATGCGCAAACAGGTCGTTGCGCAGATCGTATTCCACATCGCGCGAGATGCCGATCAGAATCACGCGCATGTAGTACTGGAAAATGCCTTTGCCGATGGAAAGCGCGATCAACAGCGCGGCCATGCGGTAGAGGGTTTCCAGGCGGAACCCGGCGGTGAGGGAATCCACGCCGTTGCGAATCACCAGCGGAAGCAGCGCGTGCAGTACATCTTTGAGCACCAGCGCCCCCAGGCCCAGCGCAAAGCCGCGCCTGTGACGCCACACGTAAGGCCCAACGCTCGAGATCAGCTTCCGCACTGGTTTGATTTTACTGGCCGTCGCCAGAGGTCCGCGGACTGGGCTTCGGTCCGGATCCCTTGGGGTTCGGACCGCCATCTTCCAGCTTGCCGCCCGAACGTAGGCGTTGGAACATGCGCTCCACTTCCGCTTCGTCGTTTTCCAGCAGCAGCGGGTAGCGCGGAGCCGGGATGGCCTGCACCGGATCCGGGATAGCAGTTTGCAATTCCTCGCCCCAGAACTGGCGATAGGGAACGCCGTCAATCAGCGCCTCGCGGCTGTGGGCGCGCAACTGCCGGACCAGGGACGCCACCGATTCCGGGTCGCCCAGGTACACCAGCATTACCTCTTTGCGGTCGGCCAGCGTTACGCGCATTACCAGCGGCATGAGCGCCGCGCGGTCCAGCCGACGGATTTTCGACCAGCTGATTTGCCGCTTGCCCACCCGCAGGTGGGTCCCGTGAATTTCAATGACTGGCTGCAAAGCCAATAGAAATAGGAGGATAGCACTCGCCAAGGCTAGAGAAGCGGCAATCCAGGCGTACTCCCAGCGCAACGCAACCCAGCCCGAAAATACGGAAATAGCCACCGCCACCAGCGCCAACCATAAAAATTGCCGGGAAGCGCGGTAGCGCATTGGAGACTCAGGCACACTTTAAGCCTAACCCCAAGCGCTGCGCCCGTCAATTGTGGCCGCGTGCTGTGGCGGTTTAGCCACGGCTCAGGTTCCAGGCCCGGCGGGTGCATTAACCCTGCAAAAACGGCTAAACTCAAGGATGTGCAACAACATTGGGAGAACGTCTACGGCACCAAGCCACCGGACCAAGTGAGTTGGTTTCGTCCTCATCTGGAGATTTCTCTTGCCCTGATTGAACGAGTGGCACAGGGTAATCCGTCGGCCTCGATCATCGATGTAGGCGGCGGAGCGTCCACCTTAGTGGATGACCTGATCGAGCGCGGATACCGGAATCTCACCGTCCTTGACATCTCCCAGGCCGCGCTCGACGTGGCGCAAAAGCGTTTGGGTAAAGCCGCAGAGTCGGTTCGGTGGCTGCGGGCGGATGTGGCGCAATCCAGCCTCCCCTCCCGTTCTTTCGATGTGTGGCATGATCGCGCGGTTTTTCACTTCCTGACGACGCCAGAAGAGCGGCTCGCTTATGTTCGCAATGTCACATTGGCGGTCAAACCGGGTGGTCACGTTGTCGTCAGCACTTTCGGCCCCGAAGGTCCGGCGAAATGCAGCGGCCTCGATGTCATGCGCTATGACGCCGAATCTCTGCACCAGGAATTTGGGTCGCGCTTCCACTTGGTCGAAAGCTCGAAGGAGTTTCACCATACCCCGTTCGGGACGACGCAGCAGTTTGTATACTGCTACTGCACGTTGGAACAATAGCGGGTGAGGACGTTCCAGACAGCCAGCTCTGCCCAAATGGCAAAGTAGAACGTAGCCCATCCCTGCAGAAAGAAGAGGGCGGGGTCGGAATATGAACAAGGCCAAACACCCAGTAGCTAACCAGCGACCAAGAGCGAGGCGCAAAAAACGGTCTCCAGACCGCAGTCTCCAGGATCAGCGAGACCAACAAAATCTTGACCCACCGGGCTCCGGCCACCCCTACTGATTCACGCCCGAAGCCAGGAATCCGCCATCCACCGCAATGCACTGGCCCGTAATATAACTCGCCGCATCCGAAGCCAGCAGCACCGCCGCGCCCACCAGTTCTTCCGCCTTGCCAAACCGGCCCATCGGCGTCCGCAGCAGAAACTCCCGGCCGCGGTCCGTTCCATCCAGCAGCGCCGAATTCAAATCCGTCCGGAACACTCCGGGCGCGATCGCGTTCACGTTCACGCCCTGCTTGGCCCACTCAATCGCCAGGCTTTTGGTCAATGACAACACCGCCGATTTCGAAGCCGCATACGCCGCCACTTCAAACAACGACACGAACGAACTCAACGACGCAATGTTAATCACGCGCCCGTGTTTGCTGGCCACCAACGGCTTATAAAAGCTCTGGCAGGCGCGCAGCATACCTGTCAGATTCGTATCCATCAGCCCGTTCCAGTCGGCCTCCGTCACGTCCACGGTCGGCTTACGGAACGTGCGCCCCGCGGCGTTCACAAGAATATCCACGCGCCCAAATTCCGCCAGGATCGCATCGCGCAGTGTATCGATGGTCGCGCGGTCGGCGATGTCCATGGTCTGGCGCAGCGATTTCCGCCCGGTCTTCTCAATCTCCGCCGCCACGTCGTCCACGTTCTGGGCGCGCCGCCCGGTGGCCACCACATCAGCCCCCGCCTCCGCCATCCCCACCGCAATCGCCCGGCCCAAGCCCGACGTTCCGCCAATCACCACCGCCACGCGGCCCGTCAAATCCGAATAGTTTTTCATGATGTTACATTCCCACCCAATGCTTGAAATTGCCCTGGAACATCCGGTACACATCGCGCTCAATATGCTGCGCCGTCAAGGGCCAGCCATCCCGCTGCAAAGCTGCGTAATTCTCCACCAGCGAATTCGCAATCACGCGCCGCGAGTGCGCCCACTTGTAAATGATCTGCTCCAGAATCCGCGCATCGGAGTGCTGCGGGATCATGCTCGCGCCCAACAGTTCAATGCGCTCCATGGTAATCTCCGAAACAATCGACGGGTTGTTCAGGAACCACCAGCACCCAAACGGCATCAGGTTGGCAAACTTGCGCGCCGCCACGCACAGCTCATGCTGATTCTCACGCGACAGCAGGCTGATCAAAAACCGGTTCTCCGGGAAATCGCAGCACAGCCGCTCCACCGAAGCCATGTCCGCATGCCCCAAGCTATCGCCCGCATCCCGCAGCGCCGGGTTTACCTGCTTCCGCACTCCGATCATCAGCGATACCGGCAAATTATGCGCACG
>JBBQUE010000590.1:0-3213 GCA_038212805.1 Bryobacterales bacterium
CCGCGAAAGGAATGCGGCCATCTATTTCCCGCGTCCGCGCATTGCCGACCCACTGAACGGGTTTCGCCTGAAGAGCTTCGGCGCCAGCCCCACCATGGCCGGTATCTATGCGCGCACCGATAGCGATCGCGGTGTTTGGAAAGCACCAGCCGGCATTGATGCAACGATGCGCAACGTCGCTGAATTCGATTACAAACTGACCGATGCGGAAAACGGCGTTCTCAATCCGCTGGGGATCAACTGCCTGCGCAGCTTCCCGGTTTACGGCAATATTGCTTGGGGGGCGCGTACGCTTCAAGGCGCGGACGTCCAGGCCTCCGACTGGAAGTATCTTCCCGTGCGCCGGTTCGCGCTGTTCCTTGAAGAGAGCTTGTATCGCGGCACCAAATGGGTGGTGTTCGAACCGAATGACGAGCCGCTCTGGGCGCAGATCCGGTTGAATATCGGGGCGTTCATGCAAAACCTGTTCCGCCAGGGCGCTTTCCAGGGCAAGACCCCGCGCGAAGCGTACTTCGTGAAGTGCGATCGCGAGACCACCACGCAGAATGACATCAACCTTGGCATCGTAAATATTGTGGTGGGTTTCGCACCGCTGAAACCCGCGGAATTTGTAATTATCCAGATCCAGCAAATGGCTGGACAGATCGCGGTTTAATACCGGCCCAGGAGAATTGAAATGCCGCAATTCAGTGTCAATACTCAAAGATTCGATCCTTACAAGAACTTCAAGTTCCGCGTGAAGTGGGACGGCCGTTACGTGGCCGGCATCAGCAAAGTGGGTTCGCTGAAACGCACTACCGAGGTAGTGAAGCACCGCGAAGGCGGCGACCCCAGCAGCACCCGTAAATCTCCGGGGCGCACCGAGTTCGATGCCATCTCGCTGGAGCGCGGCGTCACCCACGATCTGGAATTCGAAAAGTGGGCCAACAAAGTTTGGAAGTTCGGCTCCGGCCTGGGCGCGGAGGCTTCGCTCAAGGATTTCCGCAAGGACATCATTGTCGAGGTCTATAACGAAGCCGGCCAGTTGGCCATTGCATACAAGATCTACCGCTGTTGGGTTTCCGAATATCAGGCCATGCCTGACCTGGATGCCAACGCCAACGCGGTGGCTATTCAGCACATCAAGCTCGAGAACGAAGGTTGGGAGCGCGACGAATCGGTGACGGAACCGGCCGAACCATCGCTGGCATAAACCCATGCGCAGACTCACTGGCGGGCAGGTTCTCAACATCTGGGAATCGGGCCTGGGACAGCATCCGCTGGACCGTGCCTTGACGATGCTTATGTACAGCGGCCATTCCCGGGAAGAATTGGCGCGGCTGGCCATGGGCTCGCGGGATGGGTTGCTGTGGCGGGTTCGTTCCCGATTATTTGGCGATCGGTTGCCGGGATATTCCGAGTGCATCCAGTGTGGGCTGCCGGTGGAGTTCTCCGTCCCCCCGGGTTCGTTTCCCGTCCACGACGGCCTGGAGCCCGAGCAGGTTTTTGAGTCTGAAACCGGGGTCACGTTTCGGTTGCCGACCAGTCTGGATTTGGCTTCGATTTTGCAAATTCCAGATGCGGGGCAGGCCAAACGCGAATTACTGCGCCGTTGCGTGGACCCGGTAGTTGACGACGCCAGCCTGGAAACAATCAGCCAGGAGATGGCTGAGCGCGACCCGGGAGGGTGTATCGAAATGCTGCTGACGTGTCCGGCATGCGCAACCATCTGGACCGCGGCGTTCGATATGGCTGCGTTTTTTTGGATGGAGTTGAACGTGTACGCCAAGCGGTTAGTGGCTGAGGTGGATGCGCTGGCGCGGGCGTACGGATGGAGTGAGCAGGCGATTTTGGACTTGAGCCCGGTCCGGCGCAAGCGGTATCTGGACATGGTTGGGGAGTGAACTAGGGCATGAGCGACTACGCGGGAAATCTGGTGGGACGGGCCATGGGAACCATGCCGACGGTGCAACCGCGGGTGGCCTCGCGCTTTGCGGGCGCTGCTGCCATCGAGAGTTCCGAAGCGCCAGACAGTGCCGCGGCACCTGCCCAGGTTGGCCCGCGCGCGGCTGAAATTCGCGTTGTGCCTTCTGTCGAAGTTCACCATGAGGTGATGGAAACCCGGACGCCGGAGGAACGCCAAGTGATCGTGCAGCAGCACCGGCAAACTGCAGACGTCAGGTCAGAAATCCGGACCGAAATCCGGCAGGCCCCGACGGTAATCATTCCGCCCCCAACCGCGCTGGAGCAGGATGAAGAAGCGCCGGCTTTGTTGGTGCCATCCTGGCAACCACCGCCGCAGGTCATGGCGAATCTCCCCGGGCCGGAATCGCCAAAGGCACAGCGCACCACGGCCGAAGCCGCTCAGTCCGCCGCTCAGCCCGCCGCTCAACCCATCGTCCGGATACATATTAATAGGATCGAAGTGCGTGCCCCCCAGCAGCCCGCCGGGAAACCCGTTCAGGCCACGCCGGTGCCGTCCCAGAAACCCATGTCGCTGGATACTTACCTCCGGTCACGCCAGGGAAGCAGCCGATGAGCACCGCGCTGGCCATCGCCGCTACCACCAAAGTTCTGACGCGCATCCTGGATAACAACGTCAACGCCGCGGGTCTGTCCGGGGTTCTGGAAGCGCCCATCACCAGCGCGCTGCCGCCCGACCGTATCCAGATCGGGGATGGCGAGAAGCCGCATCTCAATCTATTTCTGCATCAGGTATCGTTCAACGCAGGCTGGCGCGATGACGGTCTGCCTTCCCGTGATTCGCAAGGCGCGCGTGTCAGCCGTCCTCCCCTGGCGATCGATCTGCATTACATTCTGTCGGCATATGGGGACGTGGAATACCAGTCGGAGATTCTGCTGGGCCTGGGCATGCAGGCTTTCCATGAAAACCCTGTGCTGACGCGCGACGAGATCCGGTCTGTCTTCATTCCTCCGCCGCCAGGGCTGACGCTGCAGGAGCAACTGTTGATCGTGATGGCGGCATCGAAGCTGGCGGATCAAGTGGAGCTGATCAAGATCGTGCCGGGGTCGCTGTCTACCGAAGAGATCTCGAAACTCTGGGCGGCTTTCGGAACTAAGTACCGGACCAGCGTGGCGTATCACGCATCGGTGATTTTGATTGAGAGCTCGGGTTCGTTCCGCTCCACTTTGCCGGTGCTGCAACGCAACGTCTTCGCCATCGCGTTCCGGCAACCCGTGATCGATCTGGTGGAGGAACCTACCGTTCCGTTT
>JBBQUE010000591.1:0-3209 GCA_038212805.1 Bryobacterales bacterium
GTCGCCGCCCTGCGCGCCCAGGTTCACCATTTTAGAGATAGAGTCAGCCCAGCCTCGCTGTCCCTGGCGCAGCGACGTGGCCTGGTCTAGCGAATGGCACTTGCCGCAGATCCTGGCCGTTTCCGCTTTCCCGGCTCCATCCGGCAGGCTAGCGGCATGGGATAGGCCTGTTGCGACCAGGAAGGCAACGCCGCGGCACCGGACGCGGTTCATCAGTCTGGATGAGAGCATCTGAGGGGGGCGACGAAAGGCTGTTCCAGGTTACTCATCACGCCGCGGCGGCGGGTTCCCGCGTAAACGAATTCATCACATCCGCCGCAATCTCGAACGAGCGCAGTCTCATCTTGTGATTATAGAGGTCCGAAGTGAAGATCAACTCATCGGCCCTGGTTTGCTCCAGGAAACCAGCGAGGCGGCGGCGTAGCGTGTCCGGACCGCCGATGGCCCCGGCGCTGAGCCTGGATTCCACGGCAAACCGCTCGGCCTGGCTCCAGAGCCCGTCCATACTCTCCACCGGCGGAGGGACGAAGATCGTTTCCCCACGAATCAATCGCAAGTGCCGCTGCAGCGCCGAGGTTGCCAGTTTCCGTGCTTCCGCGTCCGATTCGGCAGCCACCAGCGGAACACCCGCGATCGTGTACGGATTGGCAAGATACTTCGACGGCCTGAATTCGGCTCGATAAATCTCCAGCGCTTCGAACAAAAGGGCGGGTGCGAAGTGGCTGGCAAATGCGAACGGCAAACCAAGGTGCGCGGCGAGTTGCGCGCTGTACGTGCTGGAACCCAGCAACCAAACCGGCACATTGGTCCCGGTCCCCGGGTAAGCAATGTGCCGCTGCCCGGCGGTCACCGGCCCCAGGTAGGCCAGTAGTTCGCCTAGTTGGCTGGGGAACTCCTCGTTACTGGTTTTGTATCCAAGAGCACGGGCGGTAAGCCCGTCCGAACCCGGAGCGCGGCCAACACCCAGGTCAATCCGTCCCGGAAAAAGGTTTTCCAGTGTCCCAAACTGCTCCGCTATCACCAGCGCGGGATGGTTCGGCAGCATTACCCCACCCGAACCCACGCGGATCGTTGAGGTCCCAGCCGCCACGTGGCCGATCAGAACGGATGTCGCAGCGCTGGCGATCCCGGGCATGTTGTGATGTTCGGCCAGCCAGAAACGCGTAAAGCCCCACTTCTCGGCGTGCCTCGCGAGATCGAGCGTATTTCGATACGCTTCGGAAACGGTGCCACCCTCACGCACCGGCGCCAGATCAAGAACGGAAAATCGAGGATTGGCCATGAGTCTTGGATGAGTGAGCCTGGCCTAGGGGTTCCGATAAGGGCCGGTGCCGTCCCCGATGTCGGGTCTTGCGCAGGAGCGTCACTGTTCGCGCCCTAGTATAACCCCTGACAGCTTGGCCTACAGGCAATTCCTAGTCATAATTCACATAACATTCATTTGTAAACTAAGCCCATTAGCACTCTCGTTAGTGGTCCCCCAAACGGGATAATTCCGAGCCTTGATGCATGGTAAAGCTAGCAATACCGATTCTGGTGGTGCCTGGCCGGTCGCCCTCGCGGGTTCGAGTGATCGTAACGGGAGGAGGGGGTTGAGTTTTTATTACCCAGCGCTACGACGGCGATACCGTCGTCACCCAACCCTTCGCCCGCAGGACTGGAGCAACCGCTGGAGTTCCGTTCCGGATGAAACAGAACGGGACTTGGCGCTGGCTGGCGCATCAAACCGCCAAGCTGCCTTGAGCCTGGGTGCGTGAGATCGCCCTCACCAGTTTCCGGTAGGGCACCTGAGCCAGAGATTCAAACTGCACCCACCCCCCATCCCGCCATGAGGAATAGTTCCAGCGCGTGAGCAGTGCCAGGTGCTCCTCCCGATCCAACCGCGACCCATGAACCGGCTCCAGCGTAGAGACCAATTCACGCAGCCTCCGATCCAGCGAATCGTTCGACGTTAAAGGAAAATCGATCGGCGTTTGCCACCAGCCTTGATTTACAAACCAAAGTTTGACCACGCCGCTCTCCGCGGACGGCTGGATGGCAACCCCATGCAGACGATCGATATCGCACACCAACTCGCCACTTTGCGCCAGAAGCTGGTGCACCCGTTCCATGCGTTGGTGCTGGCGCGCGGCTTCCTCAAAATTCATCTCTTCGCTCAGCCGGTCGCGCGCCGCTTCAATGCTCTGGAGCATGGAGCGCCCATGATGCATCAGAAATTCCGCCACCCGATCAACTTCGCTCCGATATTCCTCCACGTGGACTACCTCCTGGCAAGGCCGCAGGCAGCGGTTCATCTCCCCATAAATACACCCGGGATGCCCCGGATGGGGCGCAAGATTTTCCTGGCAGCGCCGGATTTGAAAATGATCCAGCAGTTCCGTCTCAAATTGCTCAGCCGCGGCGCGCGACCGGAAAGGCCCATAGTGCAGCGCATGGCTGGCGCTGATCCGGTTGGTAACGTGCGTGCGCGGGAATCGATTCGCCAGCGTCAGCCGCACGTATGCGGGCAAGCGAAGCTTGATGATTTTACGATAGGAATCCGGATGCTGGCGCCGCGCCAGTTCGAAATGCAACAACCCGGATTCAAACCGCGACCCAGTCACCCAATATTCCACGCGCGTGGCCAAGCCGCGTAGGTTCAGGCTCCGTCCGGATGGTTCCCCGGCTCGTAAAACCCGCTGAATCCGGCGCTGCAGCATGCTGGTCTTGGCCAGGTAAGCGGGTTCCGATCCCGCATAAATGACAAAAACGCCCTCTGTATTCGGCAGCTCTGGCAGGCAAACGTCGAAATCGGCGGCTTCAATGACGGTCGGGGGCCCAAGCATGCAGGTTCTCTTTGCATTGTAGTTGGAAGGGCTGCCTGGTTCCGCTGAAGGTCGGGCCAGACACCGTCGTATTGTGTAATTCCGCTTACGGAGGTGTGTATGAACGTCCGTTACCTTCTTCTGTTGATGACAACCGCGCCCGCTTTGCTGTGGCCGCAATCTGTTTGTCGCCCCGAAATTCCGAAAACCTGGGATGAAGCTGCGCTCGCGGAATGGGAGACGCCGGTTGCGGGATTGAATGTCCGGCCGACGCACATTACGTCCAAAAAATACTATTCCCTGACGGTTGAGAATCTGCGGACCTATCCCGTCTACTTTCCTAGGCGCGAGCCCGAAGGCTACTGGGAAATGCTGCAACACATCGGGCCGAAGCCGTTGATTGAG
>JBBQUE010000592.1:0-3203 GCA_038212805.1 Bryobacterales bacterium
GGCGATTCGGGTATCGGCGGTTGCACCCAGGAGTTCATCGCCGGCTAGCTGCTGGATAGTGAATTGATCATACGGAAGATCGCGATTGAGGGCTTCGATGAGCCATTGACGGTAGCGCCAGGCGTGGGGCCGGACGAGATCTTTCTCGTAACCATCGCTATCGGCATAGTGTGCGAGATCGAGCCAGTAACGGGCCCATTTTTCACCGTAATGTGGACTCAAAAGCAGGCGATCGACGGCGCGTTCGTAGGAACCGGGTTGGGAATCCGCCAGATACGCTTCGGTTTCCTGAGGCGTGGGGGGAAGGCCGGTGAGATCCAGCGAGAGGCGGCGGAGGAGCGTGCGGGGCGTGGCTTCCGGGGAAGGGGAAATGTGTTCCGCGTCCAGGCGCGCGAGGAGGAAGCGATCGATGGCGGTGCTGCCGGCGTTGGCGGGTACGGGGGGATGCTTGACGGGTTCGAACGCCCAGTGCTTGTTGAACGTGGCGCTGGCCGGCCAGGGGGCACCGGCTTCGATCCAGGTCTTCAGAGTGGCGATCTGATCTGCCGCAAGCGGTGCGCCGACGGGGGGCATACGCGATTTTTCCAAGCCGGAGACTTTGCGGAGCAGAAGACCGCTTGCGATAACGTGATCGGCGGCAGCGCGGGTATCGAGCCGCAGGTTAGCCATATGAGCGCGTTCGCCGTGGCAGGAGATGCAACGTTGAGCGAGGATGGGCTGAATGTCGCGGGCGAATTCAATGGTAGAGGGAGCCGCAGCGAGCAAAGGCAGGGTGCAGAGAAAGAGCGTAAATTCTTTACGAAACAAAACTTTGGCCTTCTTGCACGAGATGATATCAAACCCTGCAAGCTAGCCATAGGGCTTGCCGCTTCCTGGCATCCAGCGATTGAAAGCTTGGCCGCGCAACCCATGCAGAATGTTCCGCTCCCCGTGCTCGCGCATTCGCGTCACCGAGGGCCGTATCTGGCGCTCGGTCACATCCTCTATCAGATCGATCTCGGCGTCACTCCCCTGCTGTGGATCGGGAAGGAAAGAACGATCGAATCCTTTCGGGGATTCTTCGCGGTCATCGGCGACGAAGTAGCTCCAAGATCGTCTTCGTCTGTTCCGATATGCGGGAACCCTTGCGCATCCAACTTGCCTTGCGGGCATATCTTCCGCCCCGTGAACCGCGGCGACGAGGTTCACGGGGATCAGATGAGCGAAAAGGTGGTGTGGCAACTTCTGGTGCCATACGCGAAAGCCGCTGGTGTTCCGGGAATTGCGCCGCACGACGCGCGGCGGACCTGCGCCAAGGTGTGTCGGGCGGCGGGCGATGAACTGGAACAGATTCAGCTTCTGGCTCAGTGAGTGACAGGCAGCCCCACGACGATCAGAACCGTATAGTCTTGCTTGTGGCAGCCATTCACGGCAGGCATGGCAGCCCCCGGATTCACAGGAAAACTCTTGGAGGGAGCGTTCGCAGGCGAGCAGGCGTTGGCAGCCTTCGCCGGCGTGTAGCGTGCGGAGCGGCATCCCAGATGGGTGACATCGTAGAGGGTCGCGCCGTCGGCGAGTTCCCACCGCTGATCGCCGGTTTTGTCCTTGGGGTGAACTGTCAGCACAGTCGTCACCTGGCGGTCACCCGTGACGAGGTATTTCCCAGCAGCCAGCGGAAAAGCCGGCTTTTCCATGATCAAGCCGTGTTCTTCCAGCCACCAATCCGAAGCGTCGAATTTCCACTGCGCTGGCGCCACGCCGGTCGTCTTCAATTGAGGGTAGTGGTCCAGCTTGCAAGCGCGCGGGCCCGGGTCCTGGTTCCAGAAGCCCCATGACTGCGCGCCGTTGCCGGAGGTGGCCGCGGGGTCTCCCAGCGCCGCGATGAACTGCGGCTCGATGCGTCTGAACTTCGAGAGGTCTGCGCTTGACGCGTAGCCGACTGCCAACATGAGGGATCCCATGGACAGGAGCCAGCGGCTCACGGACGGCACGAGGTGATGGATATTCATGCGATTGCTCCAGGCGGACGACCTGATGACATCCTACACCAACGCGTCGCCCCGAAGCGGGCCTCTTCGTGCGTTTACCGAGGTCTTCGCCTTTGCAATTGAGATGCCGTGGGCGGATGACGCACCACTCACATAAAGCTCGCTCGGGCCAGCCTCGGCGAGCATCCCAGGATTACTCCTGGGAAACGCCGGTCGCGGCACCCGTCTGTATTCGGCATTTCGCCGATGTGTTTACGCCCTTCCCGGTGGCTGGACGCCCATGGTCTGCTGATTCCTGGCGAGAACAAACCGCTTGCCACAAGCGAACCGTCTTGGCGGGACACGTTCGGCGTTCCAACTGCAACTGAACAGGAGGTCGTCGTCGTGGTTTTCCGAAAGTCGCGCCTCAAATCACGGCTCGACGCCCGCCCATCGTGCCACATGGGCATCCTCCTTACGCGAGAAATGTTTTGTTGTCTCCTCCAGCAAACAACAAATCACATTAGCTGGCAACCGCGCGCGTGAACGCACGCCAAGTGCCAAACAAGGGGTGGAGTCCTGGAGTCCGTGTGGAGTCCAGACGCCCAAAAGTAGCCCTGTGGCGTCCACCGGCGTCCAAAACACCTGCCGCTAAGTCTTTTGTTTCTGGTTGAAATGCCTGTAACTGATTGATATTTCTTCCATGGCATGGAAGAGGTCCAGGGTTCGAATCCCTGCAGGTCCACCAAATTCTCCAAGTAGTTACAAGTCCCGGCCCAGGCAGCTCTTTGCCTTTGGGGTCTTACTTGGCGGGCGCGTTTGGCTTTCTTCGGCCGTGCGCAACCCAGGTTTGTGGCACACCTAGTAATACGCTTCGAAGAACCGCTGAACAACCGTGTAAAACCACTACGCGCCTCAAGCGCCGGTCAGCGAGTATTCATGCAAACGAAACCTTGTAATCCAGGCCCTTCGACAGCCGAACCTCCGCCGTACCGTCACTTTGCAATTTCACCGGAATAGCAGCTTTGGCGGAGCGGACCTCCCTAATACTCTGCCCCTTGGGCGCGCAGACGCCATGCGGCATCCACCGCCGGCCGCAGGGAGACCGAAGCCGCCCTGCCATTTTTGCACGTCAAATGCAGCTCCACACCCCCACGAGCCCGCAACCCCTTCACCTCTCCGTCGCGCCACGCGAGCGGCAGGGCGGGGAAGAGATGAATCTCATAACGGTCGCTGGCCGGATCGTCGTAAAGCAGG
>JBBQUE010000593.1:0-3199 GCA_038212805.1 Bryobacterales bacterium
GGGTGTTCAAAGCGTCCTTCGCCGCGCCGGGTTGTAACGACGCCTCATACAACGCGCGCACCCGATCCAGTTCGTCGCACTCAGCGGCCGTCTTGTCCTGCCGCCAGCGCAAGCGACTGGTCGGCATTGGGCCAATCCGCAGCTGCTAAAGACCGGGATCCGCCAGGGTGTTCAAAGCGTCCTTCGCCGCGCCGGGTTGTAACGACGCCTCATACAACGCGCGCACCCGTTCCAGATCGTCGCACTCCGCGGCCGTCTTGTCCTGCCGCCAGCGCACGATCCTGGGGAAACGCAGCGCATACCCGCTCTTGTGCCGTGGGCTTTTCTGCACGCCGTCGAACGCCACCTCCAACACCACCTCGGGACGCACCAGCATCACCCGGCTGAACCGCTCCGTTACCGCCGCGCGCAAAATGCGCGTGAGTTCCCGGATCTCAACGTCCGTCAGCCCGCTGTACGCCTTCCCCACGTTCACGAACTGATCGCCCGCGCGCACCGCGAACGTGTAGTCCGAGAGCATGGTGGCCCGCCGGCCGTGCCCTTGTTCCGCCGCCGTGATCACCACGTCCAGCGTGGCGTACGCGCGCTTCACTTTCCACCACGAACCGCTGCGCCGTCCGGGCTCGTAGATGCTGCCCCGGCGTTTCAACACCAGCCCTTCGTTGCCCTCGGCCCGGGCCTGGGCGAACCGGGCTTCCAAATCGGCCTCGGTCTGGGCCTGAAACCAGGGCGAGACAGGAACTCCGGTCAACTCCAGCGCCTGGCGGCGGACCTCGATCGGTTGATCCAGCAGCAGCGCCCCATCGCGATACAGCAGGTCGTAAGCCACGAACACCACGGGCACTTGATCGCGCAGCGCCACGCTCACCTGCTTGCGCGCCAAGCGCTGCTGCAATACCGTGAACGCCAGCGGGCGGCCATCGCGCCAAGCCAAAATTTCGCCATCCAATACGGCGCTCCCCGCCACCCGGCCCACGGTTTCCACCACCTCCGGGAAAGCCCGCGTCAATTCCTCCATGCCGCGCGTGTAGATCTGCACCACGCCGTTTTCCACGTGGACCTGAGCCCGGATGCCATCGTACTTGTTTTCCACAATGTAATCGGCCGCGCTCGACAAGTCCGCGAGCGAATCCAGCGGCTTAGCCAGCATGAAATCCATGGGATGAAACAGCCGCGCCTGAATACCGTGTAACTCCCCGTACCGCGCCGCCCAAGCGACCTGGGCCAGATCCCCAAGGCGATTGTTGGCCTGCCGGACCAAATCGAGCGGCGCGCCGGCCGCCAAAGCCACGGCTTCCTCAACCGTCTTCGACTGCAGCCCAATTCGAAAATTCCCCGTAATCCCCTTGATGAAATACTTCAACGCCAGCGGCCGGTACGCCCGGAACGTCTCCTGAAGAATTGCGATCTTGTCCGCCGTTTTTCGCGCATGCGCCAGCCGGGTATAGATCTTCTCAGCCTCTTCCAAAGTGAAGCCCTCATCCCGGGTACACCCGTGCAGCAGGAGGCCAATGGTCTCGCCCGTATCCCCAACATCCTGGTAGCACCGCCCCAGGACGGTCGAATCCCACCCAGTCACCAGTGCGCAGGCTTCCCGCAGCGTTGCGCCGCCCACCGACAGCCCGTGCGCTTCCGCCTTCCCGAACATGGCTTCGTTTTTCGCGATTGCCACCGGCGGCTCGCCCGATAGCAGCCGCACCGCTCGCCGCAGGTCTTCGTCCGAAAGCGCGCGCAGGTATTCCGCCAGCAGCGCCACCTTGCGCAGCCGCCCGGAATGACCGGCCACGGCTTGGCAGACTTCACTCAGGCGATCCATCCAGCCTCCCGCTCATGGCCGCCCGTGCGTTGATCCCGCGGGTTCTCAAGATATGCGCGAAAATCTCCGTATATCCATGAACCACATCCACTTGCGCCGCTTGGCTTTGTTTTACCAGCGCCAGCAATTCCTCAAAATCGGCATGATCGGAGTAGGGGATCAACGCTTCGGCCCCGGCTCTCGTGCGCGCGTTGTCCATTGAAGCCCAGCCTGAAACGTAGGCTACGCGATAGTTCTTCTCGCTGGCCTCCAGGATCTTCCGGAATCCTGGCACCACCACCACCGCCTTGCCCTCAGTCTGTTTGCTCAGGTAGGGTTCCCAGCCCGGAAAGCCGTACCCCGCTTCCTCATATAAAGGGATGAACCGGGCAATGGAGCCGTGGACGGCGGTGGGAATCCCGGCCTGGCAGAGGGTGTATGCAATCTCCTGCCCGCGTCCTAAGGCATAACCCGCAAACGCGGGAATCAAACCCGCCGCCAGTGACTCGCGCGCGAACGCCACAATCCGCGCCTTCGCTTCGTCCGCGCTCAGGAAATGGTAGATGGGCAGGCCAAACGTGGATTCCACAATCAGCCGGTCACACGGCACCACCTGGGTCTCGCGCCCGCAGATCGCGGGACGCAGCTTGATGTCGCCGGTGTAAACCAACCGCTCGCCGCGCCACTCCACCAGCAACTGGGCAGCCCCCAAAATGTGCGCCGCTGGATAGGCCGTCAGCCGCGCGCCGCCGAAGTCCCAGCTTTCGCCATACGCGACCGGGCGCTGCACGGGTTCGCGCACCGGCTCCGTCCACATGCGCTCCCGGTAAACCCGCAGGGTTTCCGCTGTCCCAAACACCACGCCATGGCACCCGCGGGCGTGGTCGCTATGCCCATGGCTGATCCAGTTTGTGGCACAATCTTCAGTATTGTCCAACCAAAGCCCGATCTCCGGAAGGAAGATGCCATGAGTATGGAATTCCACCTGCATGTTTATTTGACGCAACACGCTATGCAGTTCATCTTACAGTGGTGAGCGCAAAACAGCACGGCTGGATGCCATTGACCCTCAGCCTCGCTGGCATATATAATCTTGCCTGGGCCGGAGCCGCCATCTTCTTTCCCCGCCTCGCCTTCCAGTGGGCCGGACTGCAACAACCGACCTATCCGGAACTGTGGCAATTCATCGGAATGATGATGGGCGTATACGGAGTGGGCTATTTAATCGCCGCCTCCAATCCACTCCAGCATTGGCCCATTGTGCTGGTCGGATTGGTGAGCAATATTTTGGGCTCCATCGGCTTCCTGAACGCAGCCCGATCCGGTCGCTTTACCTGGGTGGTGGGCTGGACCAACGTCGGAAGTGACATGGTTTGGGTGTTTCCTTTTTCATTGATACTGATC
>JBBQUE010000594.1:0-3199 GCA_038212805.1 Bryobacterales bacterium
GAAGCGGGCGGCGGCTAATGAACCGGCGCTCCAACAGAGGGCGGTGACCGAGGTGAAGACGCTCCACCAGGCGACGATAATGCTGAGGGCGCGCCTGGGACCGACGCGGTCGCCAAGCCAGCCACCCGGGATTTGGAAGAGCGAATAGCCCCAACGAAACGAAGCCAAAATCCAACCCATGGTGACGAGCGAGAGGCCAAATTCCTTCCGCATGGAGGGCGCGGAGGAGGAAATGACGACGCGGTCCATGTAGGTGATCATGTAGGCGGCGACGGTCATGGCCAGCACGCCATAGCGGACGTGGGTTGGCCTCGCCAGCGCGACCGGGGCAGGTTCATTCACCACGAGAGGACGGGCCATGAGCTTGTAGTTATATCAGATTTTTGCAGATTGTCAGTTGGAGGCGGAGAATCAAGCGGCCCTACCCTTGACGTTTTCGGCGGTTTTCCCAAACGAAGCCAATTCGGCTGTCAGGGCGGGTTCGGGAAAGCCGGGGAAGAGGGTGGAGAGGGACGGGACTGTTCCGATGGGCCGGGTGGCCCAGGCTTCGAAGGCGGCGTTGGCGGCAGCTTGCTCGTCGTTGTCGCGCTGGCGGCGGGATTGGGTGAATTCGCGGTGGGCCCTGTAATAGGCGCGTTCGGCGTCCGCGGCGTAGCGCAGCATGAGGGTGAGGCTGGCTTCGACCGGCTCGCCTGCGAGGAGTTGGTCAAGGAGTTTCATCTCGTGATTTTGGATGCGGGCGCGTTTCCAGCGGGCCTGGGCCATGAGGCCGATGAGGAAGCCTTCATGCTCGGTGCGCGGCTTCATTTCGACGGTAAGGCGCTGGGTGAGTTGGTCGAAGCTGGTGGGGTCTTCCCCGGGCAGGATGGTGAATGTGGGGGAAGAGAGCCCGTGGGTGCGGGCGTTCTGGCTGGCGGCTTCTTTACCGGCGTCCGTGACAGGGCCGGTGCTGGCTTGCGCATTTCTGCGATTTGCGGCGCGTTGTGCTCGTGTACTCATTGCGTATTGAGGATACGGGTGGGAGTTGGGGGGACGGAGATTTGTTTTTTGCTTAAGTTGTTGATATGGATGGGGTAAGAATTTTTGAGAAAGCGAGGACTGAGGAATTGGGGAAGTTGGGATTGGGGGAAAGGGTTGAGTTTGTTGGAGTTGGGATAGGGGCGGGTCTGAGTGTTTGAAGTTGATGAACAATTTGAGGATGCCATCCCAGGTGGACGCGCGAGGGCGTCGAACGTGGAACGTCGTGGGTGAAGTACTATTGCGGTTATACTCGTCCGAGAGGAACTGAATGTCGTGGCCGTTGTAGCTCGGTTAATCTATGTTATTTCCGATCTCCACTTGGGTGGCGAGGCCCAGCCTGGCAAGCGTGGATTCCGGATTTGCACTCATGAAGCCGAGTTGGCCGGATTCATCAACTCGCTCACGAAGATGGATGGCCCTGCCATCGAACTGGTCCTCAATGGTGATGTGATCGACTTTCTTGCAGAACCAATAGCCGGTAATCCGCCGCGCTGGTCCGCATTTCACTATCCTGAGACGATCGCCGTCAAATGCATGGATGATGTAGCCACCCGTTCTGCCACTAGTGTTGTGTTCACTGCCCTGAAAGGGTTTTTAGGCAAGGGCCACCGTCTTGTCATCCTCCCCGGCAACCACGATAGTGAACTGAATCTACCGGCTGTTCGGAGAAGTCTTCGGGGGCACGTCGGGGCCGACCGGGGGGCAGACTACGAGTTCATCGCTCATGGAGAAGCCTATCGCGTCGGCGACGTCCTGATCGAACACGGGGATCGGATGGATGATATGAACTTCGTCGACTATCACATGCTGCGGCGCTTATGCGGCATTGTCTCGCGCGGCAAGGCCGTTCGCGAGGAGTTCTTATTCGACCCACCGGCCGGCAGCAAGTTGGTAGCAGAGGTCATCAATGACATCAAGAAGACCTACAGCTTCGTTGACTTACTGAAGCCGGAGGTGGAAGCGGCGTTTCCCGTTATTCTCGCCCTGGAGCCAGGGCGCAGACGCCAACTCCTCAAGATTGCGCAGGCCCTGGCCGAGGGGAAAGTGCGCCGCAAGCAGCAACTCAGGCGCTATGACTCCAACATCTCGGCAAGAGCCGACCCACCCGTGCCAGTCGAAGCCGGCGGATCGGTTTGCGACGAGTTGGAGGAGATCCTGGTTCGGACGGTTGGCCGGGCGGATTTCGCCATGCCTGGAGGGGAAGCCGGGACAACGCGTACGGTGCAGGAGATCTCCCTGCTTGACCTGGGTCGCGGTCTGGCATCGCTACTACTTGGGAACCGGGACGACTCTTGGGAACAGCGGCTCCACGATCTCTTCGATGCTATGCGCGCGTTCCAGAACGTAGACGCCTTCGACAGGTCGGTCGAGACCAACACCGCCTACCTCAACGAAGCGCGAAATCTTGCTTATGGCCCTATCCGCCACGTGGTGTTCGGTCATACCCATCTGGCGAAGCAAGTACCACTCGCGGGTGGCGGGTTCTATTTCAACTCCGGCACCTGGGCCGACGTGATGGAGTTGCCGCGCGATATCCTGGACACTACGAGGCGTTTTGCGCCGCTCGCCGAGCTTGAAGAACTGATGCGCGATCTGGTTGCGAACGATTTCTCACGCCATATCGTGTTTCGCCCAACGTATGTGCGCATTGAACAGGATCTGGCGGGACATTCCGTCGGCCAGCAACTCCTTGACTATTCCGGCGTGTCCGCGAAATGAAGACGCCCTGGGCATCGATCGCGAAAATCGAGGTGGAGGGTGTGCATTCGGGGACGGGCTTTCTCGTCACTCCAGACCACGTCCTTACAGCGCTTCACGTCGTCGCTGACAAGACCGGCCGGCCTTTCCCGGGGATTGTCCTGCGGTTCGACACGAACGCCGAATATAGCGATGGAAGCAAGGTGTGGGAGACCAGCGCCCACATTGCAGCCGGCCTTTGGAGTGTGGACCACGATTTCGCTCTGCTCAAATGCGACACGCCCCCACCGTCCAGACCTGTCAGTCTTAGCGACCGCCGTTTGCAACGATATGACTGTTCCTCGCCGGGATTCGCCGTCCAAAACCCGTCTGGCTTTACCGTAATCGGCGTTATTTCAAGCCCGAACGATCCGTTGCCCGGCGACAGCCCGGCCCTCGGGATCCAGTTTCAATTTGGCTCCGGCGTGCTCATGAAGGGTCA
>JBBQUE010000595.1:0-3195 GCA_038212805.1 Bryobacterales bacterium
CCTGGGGGAACGGATGCGCGTTCGCAAAATGCCGTTGGAGTTTCCCAAGCGCAGCCCCATCGTCCTGCAGAATCACGGGTCCGAAGCCTGGTTTCGCAATCTCCGGATTCGCCCCTACTGACCGCCGCCAGAACCACGGCCTTCGGTGGGTGGCGGATGTAGTTCGTATCCCTGCGGCGGCTCAGCCCCCAACAGGTAGCGCACGAAATAATCCCAACGGCGGCGGATCATATACGGCTCGTTCCCAAATCCATGTCCCCGATTTGGCAACATCAACAAATCGAAATCCTTGTTCGCCTTGATGAGTTCGTTTACAACCAGCAAAGTGTTGTACGGCGGCACGTTGGTATCCATGGTCCCGTGCGCCAGCAGCAGGTGCCCCTTCAGATTCTTCGCAAAATTCTGGTTGGCCTGGGCGTCGTAGTTGCTGCCGCCCGCCGGCTTGGCCACCAATAGCCCCATCCATTTCTCGGCCCAGTCGTCTTCGTAATCACGATTATCGTGGTTGCCCGCCTCGGAAATTCCCACCTTGAAGAAATCCGGGTAGTGGAACATAGCGCCCGCGGCCGCATAGCCCCCGCCTGAGTGTCCGTAAATCCCCGCGCGCTCAATATCAATCCAGGCGTAACGCTGCGCCAGCTGTTTCATGCCCGCCACCTGGTCTGGCAGCGTGTTGTCGCCCAGATCCCCAAAGTACGCTTCGTGGAATTTCTTTGATCGCCAAGGGGTCCCCATGCCATCCAGTTCCATCACGACGAAACCGAGTTCCGCCAACGCCTGGGCATCTCCGCGCGCGGGCGTGAACGACCGGCCCCCGACGCTTCCCGTCTGCGGACCCGGATAGATGTGATTCACGATGGGGTACTTCCGGCTGGCATCGAAATTCGTCGGACGGTACAACAGGCCATAAAGATCGGTTACCCCATCCCGCGCCTTCACGGTAAACGAAATGGGTGGTTTCCAGCCCGCCGCCGTCAGCCTGGACGCATCGGCTTTCTCCACCGTCGCCGCCAGCTTACCGGCGGCATCGCGAAGCAGCACCACCGCAGGCGAGTCCGGCTTGGAATAGCTGTCAACGAAATAACGTCCCGACGGCGCCAGCATAACGTCGTGGTTCGCATTCTCAGGCGTCAGTAAGGTCACGGGGCCTCCATCGAAGCCCGCGCTATAAAACTGCGAAAAGTACGGATCCTGGCCAGTCTCGCGCCCGACTCCTAGAAAGTAAAGCTTCCGGTTCTTCTCATCCACTTGCAGAACCTGAGTGACGTTGCCCGGACCCTTGACGATGGTGTTCTTCAGCTTGCCCGAATCCAGGTCGTACAGATAAAGCCCGCCCCAATCATCGCGCTCAGAAAACCAGATCACCTCATTCGATGCCGGCAGATATTTCCAGTTCACGCGGCCATTGCCCGATTCAAAGAACGTTGGAACGGCCTCAGCAAGAATCTGGCGGACCTTGCCCGTACTGGCATCCGCCACGCGGAACTCCTCACGCTTGTGGTCGCGCGATGTGGCCACGAAAGCCAGATGCGTTGCGTCGGGGCTCCATTCGACATCGGACCACTCGCTGCCGCGGCAGATGATGTGGTCGCACAAACTTGACCGGTGCTCCAACGGGGCGACGTCCAGCCGGGTGACGCGTGCACCGGCAACCTCAATGATCACGGGCTGGATGGTCGCAACTATGGCGTCCCCCGGCAAGGGGTACTTCCAAGCCTGCAACGTTGGATGACCCACCTTGGTATCCACCAGGTACATCTCGCCGACGCCGCGCTGGTCTTGCTGGAAGCTGGCGATTTTCTTCGAATCCGGGGACCACACCAAAATGGGCCGTTCGCTGCGCACCCATCCCGCGTTGTCGGTGGCGTAGCTGAAATCTTTGATACCGTCCGTGGTGAGTTGGGTCTCCTTGCCACTGGCCACTTCCCGGACCCACAAATTAAAGTTGCGGACCAAGGCCACGTATTTTCCATCGGGCGACGTCACCTCGGTTCGCGACGGCGCCGCCACCGCCTGGGCGCAGCGCCCGGACGAATCCAATCCGCAGGTCCAGCGCCGCGGTCCCACATGAAATGTGATCGACTGGGCGTCCTGCGCCATTTCAAAATCCGTAAAGGGCAAGTGGCTGGCCTCGTACTTCCGGCCCGCAACTTCCGAGAGCCTGGCGGCGACCTTAGCATGATCGAACACTGGCCGCCTGGAACCACCCGCTGCATCAATGAGGATGAACTCCGTTCCCGCAGCCGTGGTGTTGCGGTACCAGAAGCGATCTCCGGGCAGCCAGGTGACACGCCCCGTAACTCCGGACATCAAGGGCGTGGTGTTATAGCCCAGGAATTTTTCCGCGCGCGCATAGTCCGCGGCGGTCACCGTTCGTGGCTGGGAATAGGCGGGAGCGCTCAGAACAATGCAAGCGGCAAGCAAATGAAAACGATAGGGCATGAAGGGCGAATGATTACATTTCGGTGTGTGCAAAGTCAAGCTGGGGAAGGGAAGAGGGGCAGGCGTTTCTAGCTCGCCTGCCCCTGACGCCATTGGAGGATGGCGTGTATTTGTCTTTGATTTCTTAGTGCGGTTCCAAGGAAAATCCTCTCCGGGAAAGACGCACCTTTAAAACACAAACTTCAACGCTAGTTGAATCTGCCGCGACGTGGTGACGCTGCTGCTGATCACGCCCCAGTTTGCCGCAATGTTCGGGTTGCCAGCGGCGTTCACCCCCGTAAAAGCGGTGATACCGGCCGGCACTGCAAAGTTCGGATGATTCGGGAAATTGAAGACCTCGGTCCGGAACTCCACGCGGCGCGTCTCCCCAATCGGGAAAACTTTCTGGACCGACGCATCGAAGCTCAGCAGACCAGGCCCGATGAGCGTGTTGCGTCCCAACGTTCCCCGTTGGTTGGCCGGAGGGAGTGCAAAGGCGTTGATATCCCAGTAACGATCCGGGCCGCCCAGCACCGGATTATTCGAATATCCTGCCTTGAGACTGGGCCGCTCGTTCATCGCGTAGGTGACGGTATTCAAGTTGCCGGATCGATTGAATCCCATGCGAACCGAAAACGGATGGCCGGTCTGCACGGTGGTGATCCCGCTCACCTGCCACCCCCTCAAAAGCAGTCCCGCTACTCCGTGCATCCCCTTCGCAAAGGGTAACTCATACGAATAATTGCCCGTAAACACGTGTTTGGCCCAGAAATT
>JBBQUE010000596.1:0-3192 GCA_038212805.1 Bryobacterales bacterium
CCAGCAGGCGGTCGATCAACTTGGGGTAGGCGTCATTCGAGCGATCGTCGAGAAAGGCTTGGAGTTCCTCGGGCGTGGGCGGGAGTCCCGTCAAGTCAAGCGATGCGCGCCGGATGAGGGTCCGCTTGTGGGCCGGCTGCACGGGATGCAGGCCCTTCGCTTCCAGTCGCGCCAGAATGAAACGGTCCACTGGCTGTTTGACCCAGGCACCATCCTTCACCTCGGGGGGTGACACCTTGGCGAGGGGTTGGAAGGACCAGAAGGCGAGTTGCTCCGGAGTGACCACTTTCTTGCTGCCGCCGACAACTGGAGGGGCAGCGGCGGGTGTTTCGGGCCAGATCGCCCCATCGGCGATCCATTGCCGGAGTTCGCGAATGTCGGCGTCCGGCAGGCGGGAACCCATGGGCATTTTCAAATCTGGCATTTCGTGGGTGAGGGCCTTGATGAGCAGACTGGAATCGGGCTTGCCGGGTTCGATCGCAGGTCCGCGCTTGCCGCCTTTGAGGAGCGCGTCGCGGGAATCGAGCCGCAATCCGCCCAGTTTCGAATCGGTATGGCAGGCGTAGCAATTGCGGACCAGGATCGGCCGCACATTCCTCTCGAATATGTCGGAGGAGGCTGCTGTGCCAGGTAACCCAGCGATCAGAAGGAGTAAAATCACATGTCGCATCCCATTGCCTCCGCTTGTAAGCGCTTACTGTTGCCCATTAGCATATCAGATTGACGCCAGACAGTGAGTCCTGCGTCGAACTTTTTGTCGCAGCCAAATGAAGAGTTCCGGTTCCGGCCAAGTAGAAGGTTCCTCTTGACAGCAGTAAGGCTGAAGGATGGAACGAATCGCGATGAGCCGGAAGGAACGAGACGACTTGGATTGGCTCAAACGAGCCAAGGAGGGAAGTATCAGCCAGCGCGAGGCTGCCCAGAAGATGGGCGTCATTGACCGTTGGGTGCGCACGCTGCTGAAGCGCATGACCAAGCAGGGCGATGCGGTAGTCGTGCATGGACTGCGGGCCCACCGGGCGCTATTGCTGGGGAGGCATTGCCTCTGGGCGTGCCGCCTTCAGCCGTTGGTTCAGGACCGGCAGGCGTTCTTCCACCAGCGTATTCAGTTCCAGCAGCACCTTATTCAGGCGTGACTCGAAGATGCCGATCCACTCGACCTGTGCCGCTGTCGGGCGCCCGCTGTAGTCCTGTACCTGGTCCACCAGCCAGTTCAGGCGCCGGCGCAAGTTCTGATGCTCCGGATCGTTGGGGCGCGGCTCCAAGTCTGCTTCGATCTCATCCAGTTGCTTGCGGAGGTTCGCGGCTAGAGCCTTCACGTCCTCGGCCGTGATTTGCGGCGCAACGGCTCCAATCTGCGAATTGACGCTCCCGATCTTGGCCAGGGCACCGTTGATCGAACACTGCATTCCGTAGAGGCGCTTGACCTCGGTGTAGTAGGCGTCAAGGTCCGCGACGCTGGCGTGCACACGCGGGTCCATGCGGACCGTCAGCGACTCCTCTTCCCTCTCGCCAAGCGCCTCCACGCGAACCCGGTACTGCCCGGGGAGCACGCGGGGGCCGATTCCGGAACCGCGGCCACCGCGGCGCCCGGCCGCCGGCGTTGCCTCGCAGACGTTCTCCCGCAATCCCCACACCGCACGATTCAGACCCGCCTCCGCGGGCCCGTTCATAGTTTGCAGAATGCGGCCGCTTGCGTCCAGTATGGTGATGCGCGCGACGCCCTCCGCGGGGCGGGCAGCCAGGGAATAGGAGATGATTGAACCGTACGGCTTGTTGGGAGCCACCCACACGCGGTCTCCGAGCACGCTGGTGTCGCTGGCGGGCGTGTAACGCGTGGCGGCGGCGGGCCTGAACACCGTGATTTTCCGGCTGAGAGAACTTACTCAACTGCTGGAGCGGCGTGACATCGTCCAGAATGTAGAAGCCTCGCGCGTGCGTGGCGATGATCAGATCGTTGTCGCGCGGGTGGGCCACCATATCGACCACGGACAGGCGCGGCAGTCCGAGACGCAGGTCGGTCCAGTGATCGCCCCGGTCGAAGGACGCGAACACGCCGAACTCGGTACCGGCGTAAAGCAGGTTCGGAGTCTTCGGATCCTCCATGACGATGTGTACGTAGCCGTTCAGACCGGCGGCGATGCTCTTCCACGTCTTCCCGTAGTCGGTGGTCAGGAATGCGTACGGCCGGAAATCGTCGTTCTGATGGCGGTCCATGGCCAGATAAGCGGTACCTGAGTCCCGCCACGACGCCTTGATGGCGGGAACCCAGGAGTTGGGCGGGGCACCGATGTTACGAACCAGGTTGGTCCAGGCGGCGCCTCCATCCCTGGAGACCTGCACGTTGCCATCGTCTGTGCCTGCCCAGATCACCTTCGCATCCACCGGACTTTCCGCGATCGCGGTGATGGTGCAGTGAAATTCGGCGCGGGTGTTATCCAGCGAAATCTCGCCGCCGCTGAGCTTGATCTTCTCCGGATCGTTGGTAGTGAGATCGGGGCTGATGATGCTCCACGTCTCCCCGCCGTCGCCGCTGCGGAAAAGCACGTTGCCGCCGTAATAAAGCACTTCCGGATTCGTCGGGGACATGATGGCGGGAGAATTCCAGTTGAAGCGGTACTTCTCCATGTTGGCGCCGGCTCCCGCGGGTCCAACGGGATAGGGGTGGATGAAGCGTTCCTCTGTGGTGCGCATGTCCACTCTGGTCAGGTCGCCGAAATGGCCGTTATAGTAAACGATGTTCGGGTCCCGCGGATCGGCGAAGGCGTACATGCCGTCGGCCATGTTGCGTAAGCGGCGCCAATCGCCCTCGCGAACGCCTACCTGGTTCCAGCGCTCGTTAGGTCCGCGCCAGATCTCGTGGTCCTGAAAGCCGCCCATGATGTTGTAGGGCTCGGCCATATCCACGCCCACGTGGTAGGCCTGCGCCATCGGCATGTTGTTGACAAAGTCCCAGTGCTCGCCCTGGTCGTTGGAAATGAAGAAGCCGCCGTCGCTGCCTCCGAGCAGGCGCCTGGAATTGGTGGGATCGATCCACAGCGCGTGGTGATCGCCGAACATGTTGCCGCCCACCGGCCGGAAGTTGCGGCCGCCATCGGTGGAAACGTACTGGTTGCCCGCGAGTGCGTAGACCCGGTTTTCGTCGTTCGGGTCCACGCGGATTTGTGTGTAGTAGAAGGGGCGGTTGTTGAT
>JBBQUE010000597.1:0-3192 GCA_038212805.1 Bryobacterales bacterium
TTGATGAGCATCTACCGCACGCTGAAGCTCCGCGGTTTAGACGCCACCGCGACGATTGCCGAGGCGCTGCGCACCTACCTGATAACCGGTTTGCTACCCCCATTACCGCTTGGAACTGTTGCAAACGGGTGAAGTGTTACGGATAGCGGTGCCTTCAATTTCCTGCGCGACCTGTGGTATGCCGGGAAGATCACGCAGATCCCTAGCCATAAGGGCAACGCTGTCTGGACCGATAGTGGGGGCGGACTCGCCCGTCCGCATTGCCTCTTTATGTCTGAGATAGCGACCGCGCACGATGGCTGTTGGGGGGACGGCTCAGAGGCCGGCAAACGGATTTTCCTGCGGTTCGACCTGGGCCAGGCGTACCCGATGAACTTCGGGGTGATCGGCTGTTGGCCAATAGAGAAGGAGCGAATCCAAGTGATTTTTGCAGGCGACTCAGCCGCGGAATTCTACACCGCCAACGGCAAACTGGATCCCAGTAAACTCACAGGCAGCACCATCAAGGATCTTACCGGCCAAGGGTGGGTCCTCCAGAAGGCCTGGAACAAGGATCCCGCTGCGTGCAAGGACTTTGCGCTGGCAAAGCCCGGCAAATACAACCAGATGCTCCTGGTCTGGGACCTCAAGAAGGCCTACGAGTACAACCGATTTGGCCACTTCGAAATGTTCGGGGTTGAGGAGTTGGCCGAGCGGCGAAAACAATAAGACCGCCGCCACTAGGGCGATAAGGAGAATTGGATGAAACATTGCACGATAGGGATACTGTTGCTTTCGTTGTGTGGATTGCCGGCGCTCGCCGAGGAGTCGGAGCGCATCGATCACGAAGCACCGCTGGTGAAAGATGGCGTCCTGGGCACCATGAACGTGCTGCGGGAACTCGACCCCACGACCCGGACCAACCGCGTGACCGTCAGCGCCAACGTCGAGGGCCTCAGTGGCAGCAAGCCTGAGGACACGATGGACGGCAGCGGAAAGTACTTCAGGCCGAAGGTGGACCCAGCGAAGCCATTGGTCCTCACGTACGCGCTGCCCGGCCCGCGGACCGTGTCGTCGTTGGCGATCAGCTATTTTGAAGCCGACGTTGACGCCGCTGCCTCGGTCAGACTGGAGGGATCCGCCGATGGCGGGAAGACGTGGTCCAGACTGTTCGAGAGCCAAGCGAGGAAGAAACAATTCCTGAAATGCTTCAAGCCCGCGAAGGTCAACGCGCTGCGACTGACCTTGGAAGGCGATGGGACCGACAGGTGTCTTCGCCGGACCCAGCAGGTCTTTGTGTACGCCGATCCCGGAGCCCCCCTTCCCCCGTTCGGCGCTAAAGACGGCGGCGCCTTCAGTTTCCTGCGGGGGCTCTTTTATGCCGACAAGCTCAAGGAGTTTACAAGCCCCGAGAACGAGGTTTGGACAAGCCCTTATAACGCCAAAAGCTTTCCTCATGCGCCGTTTGATTCCTCCATACTGGATTCGCACGATGGCGCCTGGGGGGGCAGCGGAAAGAACGAAATAGGCCGGCGGGTCTATCTGCGGCTGGATCTGGACAAGGCCTACCTGATGAGCTTCGGCCTAGTCGGCTGTCCTGCACAGCGTGAGGATCGGAACCAGTGGAGCCTGGCCGGAGAGGGTCGAGCGGAGTTCTACACCGCCAAGGGCAGCCTCGACCCGGGCACGCTCAAGGGCAGCAGCAGCGCGGATCTCACCGCCCAGGGCTGGATCCTCCAGAAGGCCTGGGACAAAGACACCAATCTCTGCAAGCCTTTCGCGATGGTGCGCCCGGGCCGATACAACCAGATGCTCCTGGTTTGGGACGGACGCGGCTTCAACCCATGCCCCAACCAATGGAGCCACCTGGAAATGTACGGAACCGAAACGCCCGACAAGACCGATGCCCCTGGGAAGCAGAAATGAACAACAACCAATCGAGGAAAACCATGCAAAGCAACCATTCACTGAATGTCACACAGAGCAGAATCGGACTCACCTCACTGATCACCACGATCTTCGCGGTCTTGGCGGCTGCGTCCGCTGCGACCGCTGCGGACGCCCGCGTGGGCTTTCGCGGGGACGGTACGGGCAGTTTCCCCGACGCGAACCCGCCCTTGAAATGGTCGGCGACGGAGAACGTCCTTTGGAAGACGCCCATGCCTGGAAGGTGCAACGGGTCGCCGATTGTGGTCGGGGATCGCGTCTTCACCTGCAGTGAACCGTCGATGCTGCTGTGCGTCTCGGCGACCGACGGCAAGCTCCTGTGGTCGGACACAGTCACCTTTTTCGACACCGCGCCGGAGGATGATCCGGAGGCGGCCGCGATCATCGCCAAGGTGAATGCCGCCAAGACCGAGCCGGAAAAGGAGGCTGTCAAGCAGTCCCTCAAGAAGGACATCGCGAGGTGTGAGTATTTCGAGATGCCGCCGACCATGGGCGAGCATTTCGGTTTCACCTTTGAATACACCATGCCGACGCCCACGAGCGACGGGAAGCACGTGTACGTGGTGTACGGGACGGGACTGGTGGCGGCGTACGATCTGGCGGGCAAGCGCCAGTGGGTGCGGATGCTCGCCAAACCAACTTCTCCCCATGGGTATTCGGCCAGCCCGCTGCTGGCAGGAGGCCGATTGGTGATTTGCATGGCTGGCCACCTCTATGGCCTGGATCCGGCCACCGGGAAGTCCGCCTGGGAGGTGGACCACAAGGAGCGCTACGCCTCGCCCGTGCGCGCGCAGGTCGGCGGCACGGAGCTGGTGGTGATGCCGTATGGGAAGGTGTACCGCGCGGCGGACGGGAAACTGATGGCGGACGAGGCGACCTGCAACGGCCAGCTCACGGCGGTGGCGCATGGGGACGTCGTGTATTCCGCGTGGGACGAGGACATGTCCAGTGAGGGGCCGCCCAATTTCCTGACCAAGAAGGGAGAATTCAGATTAATGGCGGCGCGACTCAAACCGGGCGAAAACGGGAAGATCGTCGTGGAGAAGCTGTGGGAGACGGAGGAGCGGCCCGGCAGATACTCATCGCCCGTCTATCACGACGGGCTGATCTACAATAAGGTTGAGCCCAGCCAACACAAGTTCCAAGTGGTGGCGTTTGACGCGGCCACGGGACAGGTGGTCTATAAGTCTCCGGCACGCCCGGCGTCCAGGGGCACCTCCCCTCATCCCTGTGTGGCCCAGGCCGGGCCGTACATCTATGGCGGGT
>JBBQUE010000598.1:0-3191 GCA_038212805.1 Bryobacterales bacterium
GATCATCATGCCGGAGACCACCTCTGTTTTCCTGGCGCAGAACGATTGCAACCGGGGGCTGGCGCGCGCTTCGCTCAAGGTCAACAACCTGGGCAAGGGCAAGTTGACCTACAGCGTGCCCGATCCTGGAAACGCGCTCGAAGCCACCGCGGATTCGGGCATGGCGCCTTCGAACATTACCTTCACCATGGATCCGGGCCGCAGCGGCGTTGTGCGGCAGCCGGGCACCAATCTCTACACCGGGTCGGCTAACAATGCCGGCAATTCGCTGAACGTGAACATCCGGTCGCTGGAAGCCATCAACATTCCGAACACCGTCCGGATCTTTATGAACTACCGCCAGACGGACCAGCGCGGCGTGATCTTCCCGATTCCCACGGGCACGAACAACACCGAAGGCTTGCAGGATATCGTGCTGGATTCCGCGCGGCAGCGGGTGTACCTATCGAACTCGTCATACAACCGGGTGGAAGTGTTTGATCTGGTAAAACAGCGCTTCACCACGCCGATTGATGTGGGCCAGTTGCCGCACACCATGGCTCTGGGGCTGGACGGCAACACGCTGTATGTAGCGAACACGGGCGGCGAATCCATCAGCATTGTGGATCTGGATGCCGGCGTGGTTACTGGGGGAATTCCGTTTCCGGCGATTCCGCGCGCGGGCGCTAATTCTCCGAATCATGTTGTGGCGATGGCGGTGGCCCAATCCGGATTGCAGTTCATGCTGGCTACCAACAACAACCCTGGAACGCTGGCCTCGCAGTGGGAAGTGATCGGGGGACAGGCGGTGCTCCGCCAGGCCGATTCCATTGCGGTGAATCCCAACAACACCTCGCAAAACGTACTGCCCGCGCCCATCCAGATGTCCGCCACGCCGGGCGGCGAGAACCTTCTGACCATGAACGGCTCCGGCACGGTTTATCTATTTGACGGACTGAACGATGCCTACACTGCTTCCGCGCAGCTTTTCAACCAACCGATTCAGGGGTACTACGGCGTGATCGGGGCGGCTCCGGGCGGCGCTTATTTCCTGGCCAATAATCTGGTGTTGAGCTCCACCATCACATCGAACATTCAGGAGCCCGGCACGCGCAACATAGCTGCCGTTGCGCCCTTCGATCAAAATACTTTCCTGCGGCTGACCACGCCAGCGCGCGTTGCCAATGGAGCGGCCACCCGTGACGATCCCCGCACCCTGCTGGAACTCTTCGACCTGCAATCGGGCGGCGAAACGCTCATCGGGGCGATCGCGGAGAATCCCACCATTGAGGTGTTTGGTACGGGCCGCGTCAATCTTCCTCCCCGCCAGTTGGTGCTGGATTCAAATGGCACGGCCTACGCGATTACGTTGTCCGGCTTAAGCGTGATTCCTACCGGCGCGGCGAATTCGAATTCACGTCCGCAGATTGCGGCCGGTTCCCGCGCGGTGGTCAACTCCAGCGACGGCACCGTCAATTTCAAGCCCGGCGGGTTCATTACCGTGAGCGGCACCAACCTGGCGGGCAGCGCCACCGCCGATCAGCTACCGGTGCCCACGGTGTTGGGCGGATCCTGCGTGACCTTCAACAACGTGGCCATCCCGCTGCTGCAGACCGCGCCTAACCAAATGTCCGGGCAGGTTCCTTCCACCCTGCTGCCAGGTGTGAATGTGGTGCAGGTACGGTCCCTGGCCACGGGACAATCCAGCGATCCGATTACGGTCAACGTCGCCAAGCCATAATCAATCAAGAGAGGAACCCAACCCAATGTCATATCCCAGAGTGATCCTGCAGGGCAGTGAACGGCTGCCCCTTCCGAATGCCCAACTGGCCGGAGCTCCTGATCCGGCATCGTTAGTGAGCGTTACGGTGATGGTGAGGCGGCGGGAGCCGGAATTGCCCGAGCCAGGAACCAGAGTGAGCCGGAAGGAGTTTGCGGAGCGCTTCGGCGCGGACCCCGAAGACGTCCGCAAGGTGGAAGAATTCGCGGCGTCCAACACTTTGACCGTGGGTGAAATCGATTTGGCGCGGCGCTCCATCGTGCTGACCGGGACCGTGGCCAACATGAATGAGGCGTTTGGGACTCAGCTTCGTTTGTACCAGTCTCCCGAGGGGTTCTACCGCGGCCGCACCGGGCATCTCTTGATCCCGGCAGATATTGAAGAGTCCATCGTGGGCGTGTTTGGGCTGGACGATCGTCCCCAGTCGCGCGCCAAATTAGTCCGGCACTTCGACACCATGGGTGCAAGAGCAGTGGGCGATACCTCGTACACGCCCGATCAAGTGGCTCACCTCTATGGTTTTCCGGGGGTGGGTAACGGCAAGGGCCAGACGGTGGCGATTATCGAATTGGGCGGCGGCTTTGCCCCGGCGGACCTGAACGCGTATTTCGCCAAGCTGGGCATTGCTCCGGCCCCCTCAGTAACCGCGGTTTCCGTGGATGGCGCACTGAACCAGCCCGTGGGCGACCCGAACAGCGCCGACGGCGAAGTGCTGCTGGATATCGAAATCGTAGGTGCGGCCGCGCCGGGAGCCCGTATCGTAGTGTATTTCGGGCCGAATACGGACCAGGGTTTCCTTGATGCCATCTCTACCGCCATACATGACCAGCTCCGCAATCCATCGGTGATTTCGATCAGTTGGGGTGGTGCTGAATCCACCTGGACAGACCAATCGCTAAAAGCCTATGACCAGGCTTTCCAGGAAGCAGGATTGCTGGGCGTGTCGGTATGCTGCGCATCCGGGGACGATGGGTCCGCCGATGGCGTGACGGATGGCGCGGCCCACGTGGATTTCCCCGCGTCCAGCCCCAATGTGCTGGCCTGCGGAGGCACGCGGCTGGAATCCACCGCGGGAAAGGCTACCAAGGAAGTAGTGTGGAATCATGGCGTGGGCAAAGGCGCAAGCGGCGGCGGAGTGAGCGATAAGTTCCCCCTGCCCGCGTACCAGAGCGCCGCGAAGGTGCCGGTTTCCGTTAATCCCACGCACTTCAAGGGACGCGGCGTGCCGGATATCAGCGGCGATGCGGACCCGTCCACCGGCTACCAGATCCGCGTGGATGGCAAGGATGCGGTGTTTGGCGGCACCAGCGCCGTGGCTCCTTTATGGGCGGCCCTGATCGCTTTGATGAATCAACAGCGCACGCATACGGTCGGCTTCCTTAATCCGGTGTTGTCCGGCAAGCCCGCGGCCAGCGCGTTCAAGGACATTGTG
>JBBQUE010000599.1:0-3191 GCA_038212805.1 Bryobacterales bacterium
TTTCCTTCGCCCGCCGTGCGGCCCATGCTGGGGCAGACGTGATCGCGTTTCCGGAATTGTCCCTCACCGGCTACCCACCGCGCGATCTGCTCGAAAAGGAAAGCTTCCTCGATCAATGCGAGCAGCATTTGGAGCAACTGGCGCGCGACGCCGCGGATCTGCCCCTGGTCATCATTTGCGGCACCGTCACCCGCGCCGAGGCCAACACCGGCAACCGCCTTTACAACAGCGCGGCAGTCCTGAAAGCCGGCCGTATCTCATTCCGCCAGAACAAGATGCTGCTGCCCAGCTACGACGTTTTCGATGAAACCCGTTACTTTCAACCCGCTACCCAGCAGCAACCGCTGATGCTCGAAGGCTCCGACATCGCGCTCACCATCTGTGAGGATGCCTGGAACGACAAGCAGTTTTGGGAACGCCGCCTCTACAGCCGCGACCCCGTGGAGGAACTGGCCAAGAGCGGAGCCAAAATCCTGATCAGCATCAACGCCTCGCCCTATTACATGGGCAAGCGCGAACTGCGCCGCGGCGTATTCACCGCAACGGCCCAGCATTTCGGCATGCCCATCGTGTACGTAAACCAAGTGGGCGGCAACGATCAACTGGTGTTCGATGGCAGCAGTTTCGCCATGGACGCCCAGGGAAAACTAGTGGCCTCCGCCGCCTCGTTTGAGGAAGATCTGGTGATGGTGGACACCGAAACCATGGTCGGCGATCATCACGAAAATCTGCCGGATGAATCCGAAGCCGTCTACCAGGCCCTGGTGCTAGGCACGCGTGACTACATCCATAAGTGTGGCTTCAAGCGCGTGCTGATCGGCCTCAGCGGCGGCATTGATTCGTCTCTCACGGCGGCCATCGCGGTGGATGCCGTTGGCAAAGAGAACGTCACCGGAGTCGGCATGCCCGGCCCCTATTCCTCCGAACACAGCGTGACGGACGCGCGTGACATGGCCCGCAACTTCGGCATCCGCTTCGAATTGGCCTCCATCGGTGACGCGTACCAAAGCTTTTTGAAAGTATTGAACCCCCTGTTCGCTGGCGCGCCGCCCGATGTCGCCGAAGAGAATCTGCAATCCCGGTTGCGCGGCGTAACCCTGATGGCGCTCTCAAACAAATGGGGTTCCATTGTTCTCACCACCGGCAACAAAAGCGAACTCGCTGTGGGATATTGCACGCTGTATGGCGACATGTGCGGCGGCCTGGCCGTGATCAGCGACGTGCCTAAGACCCTGGTCTATCAGCTTTCGCGCGTCGCCAACCGCCGCCACAACAACGCCATCCCGGAAAGCGTCTTCACCAAGCCGCCCTCCGCCGAGCTGAAGGAAGACCAGAAGGATACCGATTCCCTTCCCGAATACGACTTGCTGGACGCCATCTTGCGCGGGTACGTGGAGCAAATGAAATCGCCCCGGCGGATCGCGGAAGAGCTGGATCAGCCCATCGCCCTGGTCCGCGACATCGTGAATAAGGTGGATCGCAATGAATACAAACGCCAGCAGGCGGCCCCGGGTCTGAAGGTCACCACCAAAGCCTTCGGGGTCGGACGCCGCTTTCCGATTGCCCAAAGATTCTCCGAATGACAGCCAAACAATTCGTACTGCGCGCCGCCTGCATGGTTGCAGCCGCCGCCCTGATTCTGAGTTCACAGACCGCTCCCCGTGAGCAACCGGCCTTCCTCCCCGATGGCAGTTTCCTGCTGAACAGCGGCTGGCGCGTCAAGCCGGCCGGGACCCAAGTAAAGCTCGATACCCTGCCCATGTCGTCGGTCCTCTCGCCCGATGGCAAGTTTCTGGTCGTCCTCAATGGCGGCTATAACCCCCCGTCGCTCAGCGTGTTGAACGCCGCCAGCGGCCAGGAAGTAGGACGGACCCCGGTTCCCGATGCCTGGCTGGGCTTGGCGTTCGCCGCCAACGGGCGCAAGCTTTGGGTGGGCGGCGGCACGTCCGCTAGCGTCTACGAATTCTCGTTTTCCCCGCAAGGTGAACTCAAGCAGACCTCCGCCGTGGCCACCGTGGTGGAGCCGCAAAAACGAACCCATTCCGATTTCATCGGCGACGTAGCCGTCTCCCCCGACGGCCGCCAGCTCTTCGCGTCCGACCTGTTTCATGATTCCATCCTGGTCTTCGACACCGCGCCCCTGAAGCTGGTAAACAAGTTCAAGACCGGCCGCCGCCCTTACCGCATCCTGTTCCATCCCGACGGCCAATCCTTCTTCGTCACCAGTTGGGCCGACGCCACGCTGTACCACTACCAGACCGATAACGGCAACCAACTGGCCGCGGTCCGGCTGGGCCAGCACCCCACCGACATGATCTGGCGCGATAAAAAGGTAACGCCAGAAGGCGATGAAGGCGATTGGAAAGCCCGCATCTTCGTCTCCGCCGCCAACACCAACAACGTCTACGCGGTTGGCATCAACGAAAGCAAGGATCTGAAGCTGGTGGAAACCATCAACGTCGCAACTTCCCCGCTGCACCCGCTCGGCATGACGCCCAGCGCGCTAGCCATCAGCACCGATCAAAGCCGCATGTTCGTGGTCTGCAGCGACGCCAACGCGGTTGCCGTGGTGGATGTCAGCGAAGGACGCAGCCACGTGCTTGGGTTCGTTCCCACGGGTTGGTATCCCACCGCCGCCAAAGCGCTGGCCGATGGCCGGCTGATCGTGCTGAACGGCAAAGGCGGACGCAGCTACCCGAATCCCAACGGCCCCAACCCCACCAAAAAGGTAGCGCCCGTGCACCTGGGCGGGCCTTCCATCGAATACGTGGGCCGCATCCAGACCGGATCCGCGTCCATCATTGCGCCCATCACCGAAGAGCAACTGGATCTCTACACCAGACAAGTACTGGCGAATTCCCCCTATACCGATGCCAAACTGGAAGATCCCGGCGTCACCCTGCCCCCCGCCATCGATCACGTTATCTACATCGTGAAGGAAAACCGCACCTACGATCAAATGCTGGGCGACCTGGAAATTGGCGCGAGTGATCCCGCGCTGGCCCTCTTCCCCGAAAAAGTGACGCCCAATCACCACAAACTGGCGCGTGAGTTCGTCCTGCTCGACAACTTCTACGTCAGCGGCGACGTCAGCGCCGACGGGCACAACTGGACCACGGCGGCCATCGCCCCGGACTATGTGCAGAAGATGTGGCCCAACAGCTACGCGGGGCGCCGCAAGCACTACGACT
>JBBQUE010000600.1:0-3180 GCA_038212805.1 Bryobacterales bacterium
CCGGCAGATTCCACGCAATCCCTCCGCGCGGCGCCAGTCGCGGTTTAGTGGACTGCAGCAGACTCGGATCCCAGCCCGCCGCCGCCGAGCTCACATATGGAATCGGGATGAAGGGCGCGAGCGCGCTTGCCGCAGGCGAAAGGTTCCCTGCCCCGTCGCTGGCGATCACGAATCGTCCGCCGGGAACGGTGAGGTCGATGGCAGCCAGGTGATGGTTGGCGTCGGTCATATTCCGGTTGTATTCGTAGCGCAGCCCCAGCTCCAGCTTCAGCCCCGGCGCGATTTGCCAGTTGTCCTGAACATAAACGTGCGCCCAATTCGCGTTGGCATCCATGGCGGCGCGGCCCAGCCCAACTTGCGCCGTGGCCGGATATCCCAAAAGGAAATCCGCGAAAGCATTTCCATCGGAAGCGCCCGGCGCGGACGACGTCCATCGCGGAACGAACCCGAAGACTCCGCGCGCTCCGTTGGGATTCACGGGACGAAAGTCGTAATGCATCGCATAGCCGCCGAACTTCAGCGTATGCGTGCCCCGGTGCCAGGTCACATTGTCGGAAAACTCGAAGTCGCCATTGTCGCGGAACAGGAAGCTCGCCGGATCGCCCATCGGCGAAAACTGTCCGCCGAAGGAAATCAGTGGGTAACCGGCATCCCGCAAATCCGAAGTTACGCCCAGCAACCCGCTTCCTGCCGCGAAAGGATTTCCGGCGTTGGGACTGCTTTGCCCGCCCGCCGCGGTCAGAAACCCGAAGCGCGCTTCGTTGAACAGATTGGCTTGAAATACGTGCGCCCAACTGGCCGCGCCATTCAGCGCGTGCGTACTCAGATTCCGGCCGAATCCCGGCAGCAGGCTTTCCTGCAAGACTCCCGATCCAAAGGGATCCGCCTGGCGCGCATCGAACAGCGAAAAGCGCAGATAGGCCGTGTCTTTGCTCGAAAACTGATGGTCCACGCGCGCGCTGTATTGGTTCGTGTCGATGCTCTGCGATCCCGTGGCCCGCAGATTCTGAGCGATACCCGGCAGATTCGGCAAGGGAATTTGTTTGAGCAATGCCACCGCCACCGGATCGAGCGGCGCAGCGATACGGTTGCCTGCGAACGGCTGGCGCCGCCCGGCAACGATATCGAGCGGATTGAAGATCGCCGGCAGGCCCGTGAAATCGCCCTTCCGCATCGCCTCGGTCGGAACCGAAAACGTCTGCGTTAAGGACTTCCGCAAGCGCTGCCCTTCATAGCTTGCAAAGAAGAAGGTCCGGTTCCTGACCACCGGCCCGCCCAGGCTCGCTCCAAACTGGTTCTGCCGAAACGGCGGAATGGGCGCCGCCGCGGCATCGAAGAAATTCTTGGCATCGAAGACGTCGTTGCGAACAAATTCAAACAGGCTTCCATGCACCACGTTCGATCCCGAGCGCGATACAACGTTGATCACCGCTCCGGACTTGCCGCCAAACTCCGGCGCGTAAGAAGTTTTTTGAATATTAACTTCCTGAATGGAGTCGATCGACGGCGCGATCACCATGTTGTTGAAATGCTCGTCCGTTACCGTGACGCCGTCGAGCAAATACAGATTGTGGCCGCTGCGCTGTCCCAGAACGTTCACCAGCGTTCCCGCCTGCTGCAGCGCATCGCCGCGCGTACCGCCGGGAGGCCGCACCACGCCTTCCGTCAACAGCGCCAGATCCAGAAACTGGCGTCCCTTGAGCGGAAGCGCCAGCGCCTGTTTACGGTCCACAGTATTGCGGATCTCAGCCGATTCGAGTTGCAACCCGCCGGCCCCATCCCGCACTTCGAGCACCTCGGTGGCGTCGCCCACTTGCAGGGTGAAATCGTGCCGCAGCCGGTCCCCGGCGTGCACTTCGAGCTTCGGCACTGCCGACTGTTTAAAATTAGGCGCGCCCGCCTTTAGGGTATAACTTCCGGCTGCAAGCTGCGGGAACAGATATTCGCCCACGCTATTTGAAATCGCCGTAAACTTCTGCCCGGTTTCAGCCTGCTCCGCGGCCACCGAAGCGCCTGGCAGCACCGCCCCCGTGGGATCCTGGACGCTGCCCGCGATCTCGCCCGTATTCATTTGCGCCCAAGCCGCGGCACCTGCCAGCAGCGGAAGGAAGACTCTTCCAGCCAGCCCACGCTTACGCCAATTGTACCGGCGAATCATACACTCTCAATCGTACATCGTATCATCAGACGCATCCACGAACACAAAAAAGGACGGCCCTTTCTGGGCGCGTATTTGGCTTCAACTCGATTCTCACGGAAGTACTATTTGCCCCTGGCCGGCAGGCGGACCTTAAACGACTTCGGCCGCGCCGGTTGCCCGTGCGCGGCCGATGAAACGTGTCGTTAAAAGAATCGCAGGTTAGATCGCCAGTTTGCCGGTGCTGTCGCCGATGCTCTCAAGCGGGGTGCCCGCCATTTCCATCATCGCGAGAAGCAGGTTCGCCATCGGCGTTCCCTTGGGGCTCTGAATGTGGCGTCCGCCCTTGCCCTTCAGTTGCCCGGTTGCGCCGCCGCCGAGCAGCACCGAAATCGGATCGTGGCTATGCACGTTGCCGTCGCCCATGCCGCTGCCGAAGAGGATCATGGTGTGGTCCAGCAAAGTGCTTTCGCCGTCCGGCGAACTCTGCAGCTTGTCGAGGAAGCGCGAGAACAGCTTCATGTGATAGGTGTTGATCTTTTGATGCTTCTCCATTTGCGTCGGATCGTATTGATGATGCGAAACCGAGTGGTGCTGATCCGGAACGCCGATCTGCGGATAGGTCCGGCTGTTCTCGCGCGAGATCATGAAGGTCGAGACCCGCGTGACATCGGCCTGGAAAGCCACCACTTGAAGATCGAACATCAGGCCTACATGATCTTCGTAGAGCTCCGGTATATCCACCGGCGCATTCGGAACCGACAGCGCCTGATCCATATTGCGCTTCTCCACCTGGACGATGCGGCGCTCGATCTCGCGCAGATTCTCCAGATAGCCGTTGATGCGCGTGCGGTCCTGCGCGCCTACTTTGCTCTGCAGTTTGGAAGCGGCCTTGGTGATCGAATCGAGCAGGCTGCGGTCTTCCTGAATGCGCGCGTAGCGTTCGGCGGCCGAACTGCCATCGCCCAACATGCGTTCGAATACCACGCGCGGATTGATTTCGGCAGGAAGAGGCGTGGTTGGGGTCCGCCACGACATGGTGT
>JBBQUE010000601.1:0-3177 GCA_038212805.1 Bryobacterales bacterium
TCCAGTTTGACCGCGCCCGGTATCCGGAACTGGATTGCGGCTACGACGCGGCGACGGTTGCCCGTTATGCCGACGAGCACGACGGCGCGCCGCCGCCCGCCAATGAAAGGGCCCCCGAGTGGATGCGCTGGCGGACCGACAAACTGAACGAGTTCGTCGTCACGCTGAACCGGCGCCTGAAAGCTGTGAACTGGCGGGTGCTGGTCACGAATGCGCCGATTGTTTACAGCTATTCGCTGGTCAACTTTCTGCAGGAGTATCCGGCGTGGATGAAGGCCGGTGCGCTTGATTTCGTTTCCCCGCAGATCTACCGCGGCGGGATCGACAGCTACGTGCGGGAACTCGACAACCAGATAAAAGCCCTGGGCGGGGATGCGTCCCGGCTGGTTGCCGGCGTGGACGTGACAAACAGCGACAGCGAGGTTTTGATCGCCGCCATCAAGGCGGGCAGGGAAAAGAATCTGCCCGGCGTGGTGATCTGGTACCACGGCGGCCTGGTGCAGAAGAACGCGTATGTCCGGCTGCGCGAGACCGTTTTTGCTGATCCAGCGCCGTTGCCGTGGAAGTAGGGGCTCAGACGGCGCGCGCGAGCCACTTCGACCAGTAGAAGGTCATTTCTGTCTCGCCGGTATTCAGAACGCCGTGCAGAGTGTTGCCCGCGCAATACAGGATGGAGCCGGGGCCCACCTGCGTGGTCTTGCCGTCACATTCAATCTCGCCGGTGCCGGCCGCGATGATGAGGAACTCCTCTTCGGGATGCCGGTGTGGTGGATGTGGACTGGCACCGGGGTCGAGCAGGCACATCCCGGTGCACATGCCGCTCAGCTGGTCGGTGGGGCCGTTGTAGTGCAGGTAGACCTTCGTGCCGCCTTCCACGACAGGGGTGATGTCGCCCAAACCGATCACGCCCTCGGGGAGGAATGCGCCTTCCACCGACGCGGCGACCACATTGTTGACAACAGCGCTGTTATCTGCCATGACTCGTCATGATACCTTGCCCCTGGTCGTACCTCCGTCCCGTTTACAATAACGAAATGCTACGTGAAACGATGCCCCCGCGCAAAGAATCGAAGGACAAAGGATTCCGCTGGCGAAATCATGAGATTTCCCGTATCGAAGGCCTGAGCGATGCTGTGTTCGCGTTCGCTGTGACGCTGCTGATCGTCTCGCTGGAAGTTCCCCGCAACTTTGCGGAACTCTCTGAGACTCTGCACGGATTCATTCCGTTCGCCATCAGCTTTGCCATGCTGATGCAGATCTGGTCGGCGCAGTTTCTCTGGTTTCGGCGGTACGGGCTGCAGGATAGTCTTACGGTGGCGTTGAATGCGGTGCTGCTGTTCGTGGTTCTGTTTTACGTCTACCCGTTGAAGTTTCTGTTTACGTATCTGGTGAGCTCTTTTACCGGCGGCGGCGGGCTGGCGCATTTTCCGGATGGCCGGGTGGAACCGATGCTGGAGGCCGGCGATTCGTTTGCCATGATGATGATCTACAACGCCGGTTTTATCTCGGTGTTTCTGGTGTTCGTCACACTCTATTACCACGCGTGGCGGAAGCGCGAGGAACTGGAGCTGAACGCCAAAGAGAGCCATCTGACGATGGAGCGCCTCGGGGCAAATGCATGCCTGGTCGCGGTGGGATTGCTCTCGACGCTGGTGGTTTTGGTTTCGACGAAGCGTTCTGCGGGGCTGGGCGGTTTCGTTTATATGCTGATCGGCCCGGTGCTCACGGTTTACTACAGCATCATGGGACGGCGCTTCCGAAAGAAGTTCGGGAGCTAGCCTGGCCGCATCTCAGTGGTTGCCAAAGCATCCGTGTTAATGGCTTGCGGCATTGTTGAAATTTCATGCCGACTCCGGGTAAGGATTACAACGTGTCGCGCTACCCAATAACGCCGGCGGCACCACCCGCCTGTTCGCAGGCAGCACCGCAAGAGTCCTTTCGTTTTCGGCGGGCAGCCTCACCGGTACCTTTGCCACTATTGCGGGCGAATACTTTAACAACCATACGGCGCATTGGCTTGTAACCTGTGACAATCCCGGAGGACGGGTCTTCATCACCGCAGAAAGTGCGCAGCCCGTCGCAACTCCTGAGCCCGCCATGGCGCTCTTGCCGGCCACCGGAGGCCTGGCAGACGGCTTCGCGCGCCGCCGTAAGTTGCACGCCTAAGGAACTTCCGGCTTTGCCTGTTGGTCCATCCAGGCCACTGTCTCGCCCCACGTCCGGACACCCGCCGTGGCTCCCACCTTTTGGACTGCCATTGCCCCGACTGAATTGGCCAGCGCAGCGGCCTCCGGAATACTGAAGCCGCGTTGCAGTCCGGCCACAAAACCGCCTGAAAAGCAGTCTCCGGCGCCCGTCGTGTCCACGGCCTTCACCGCATGCCCCGGAATCTCCACACCATCCGCCCAGCATCCCCGCGGACCCAGCTTGATGATGACGTGCTTCGCCCCCAGGTCCCGCAGCACCACCGCAGCCGCTGCCGGGCCCTTATGGCCTGTCAGGTGGAGCGCCTCGTCCTCATTCATCAACGCATAGTCCACAAAAGGCAGACTGGGGGCCAGGACTTTCATCCATTCCCCTTCGGTGTCCCACTGTGTATCGAGCGAGGTACGGAGTCCGGCATTTTTGGCTCTTTTCAACAGTTCCGGTGCGATACTTCGCAAATGCCGCATGCGGTAAACGGCAGCAAGATGGAAATGGTCCGCGCCCTGCGGCAGGCTGAACGAGGGGAATTCCTCAGACGCCGCGCCCAGTTGATAGAGCAAAGCGCGTTCGCCGTTTCGTCTCACCAGTGCAATTGCAATTGATGTCGCGGCATTCACGTACCGGATCAGGCTGGTGTCTACTCCTGCCGCTTCCAGTTTGCTCATCACCACATCACCGGTATCATCCCGGCCAATCAACGACGCCAGCGTAACGGGAATTCCCAGTTTTGCCAGCGTGTAGGACGTGGTCCCGGCGTTGCCACCCAGTTGCTGCTCCACTGTCTCAATGACCGTCGTGGCCTCCCAGCGAACATCCTCAACCGGGCGCGCCAGAATATCGAACACCACGTTCCCGCACACAATTACGCGATTCATATCAAAGGCCTGCCAGCATACTTTCCAGGAAGGTTTTAGCGACGGGCCATCGCCCTGAGACGTGTGTGCCCTGCTGTTCAAATGTTCCGGCCGCGAG
>JBBQUE010000602.1:0-3177 GCA_038212805.1 Bryobacterales bacterium
GCTTCCACCACCAGCGTGACTTTGTGGACGCGGGCCGTCGATAGCGCCGCTACGGCAAATGTGAGCCTGATACTCAACATCAGCGCGGACCCGGCCTTGGCCACCGGCGTTACGCGCATTCCGGGTTGCGTCACCGATTCCACGAAAGACTACGTCTGCAAACTGGAAGTCAGCGGTCTTGCCGACGGCACCGTATATTTTTACCGCTTTGTTGGGCCGGCCAATGAGATGAGCATCACGGGAAGATTCAAGACCGCACCGGGCCCGTCTGTAAGCAGCGCGCTGCACTTCGCGTTCAGTGGCGATTACGATGGCCTGATTCGTCCCTATGCGCTGGCCAGTGCGATTCCTTCCCAGAACCTGGATTTCTATGTCAACCTGGGCGATGTTATTTACGAGAACGCGAGTAACGTGACAGCTTCCGGGCCCCACAACGGCCAACCCTGGCTGAATTCTCCCTCCGTTACTCTTTCCGGCTCATCCGCCTCTCTGAACGGACCACCCACCTTCACAGGCTTCGCGACCGCCGCGCAGCTTAAGGCCGATTACGAGAAAAAGTATCGCGAAAACTTCCTGCCTGTGAACACCAATGGCCAGAACGGCCTGCAGGCGCTCTATGCCGCTCAGGGAAACTACACCACCTGGGACAACCACGAACTGGGTAACCGGCAATACATTAACGGCGGCGCTCCCGCGGGAGGTTCCGTTGGCGGAGCGTCCGGTACCGATATGCCAACCGGACGCGGCGTGGATGCCCGGAGCAGTGCCGACGGCAACCCGAATGACGCAAATAACTCCGCCAGCGATTATATGAACCGCTCGGTTGGGTTCCAGACGCTGCAGAATGTGTTTATAAACTATCAGCCAATTGCGAACCGCGGCACGGTGAACAGCCCCCTTGACGCGCGCACCCACGGAACCACGCAACTATACAACGCGCAGATGTGGGGAAAGAACGCGATCTATATCAATACCGATACTCGATCCTACCGGGACATTCGTCTGAAGACCGCCAATGGCGCTGCCGACGACACCAGCGCGCCGCGCGCCAACAACCCGAGCCGTACCTACCTGGGCGTCACCCAACTTGCCTGGTTGGAGCAGACGTTATTGAACGCCCAGAACGCCGGAACAACCTGGAAATTCGTTTCTCTTTCTGACCCGATCGATCAGATCAGCCCCATCGGCGGCGTGCTCGCGCTCAAGAACCTTCCTAGTTTCGGCACGGGAAGCACTTATTCACCGGTAAATGCCGATGGCGGCAAAGTCTACATGGGCGGTTACCGGGCGGAGCGCAACGCCTTGCTCAAATTCATTGCCGATAACCACATCGTCAACCTTGTCTTTATTGCTACGGACGACCATCAAAACCGCATCAACGAAGTGACTTACTCGCCGACTGACACGGAAAACCAGGCGACTTACGTGAAGGTTCCCTATTCGTTTTCCATTGTAGCCGGACCGCTCGGCGCGACCGGGCCCGATTTGATTACCAATCACACCTTCGCCATGGTGCAACAATATGCCAACAGTCTGGCCGCCGCCCAACAGGAAGCTAAGATTGAACCGTTAGGCTTGGTTGGATACCCCGGCTTGCACGACCTTGTGCGCGATGGCGACCCGACAGCCACTACCGCACCGCAGCCTGCTGATTTTTATAGCCCGGATACTTTCAACTTCAACGTGCTGGACGTAAGTGCCGATGGCAAGACGCTCACCGTCAGCAGCATCGGGATGGATTCCACCGCGCAGAATGCCGGCACGGAATATCCAGACGGACCACAGGCGCGGACCATCTTCAGCTTCCAGGTGGATGCCGCGCCCGCGGGGACCACGCCAGGGGTGGCTGTTCCCACAATTACGAGCGTGATGAATGCGTTCGGAGGAAACCCGGTGATTGCGCCAAACACCTGGGTAACTATCACGGGAACATCGCTAGCGCCACGAGAGCGAACCTGGCTTGCCTCCGATTTTACGAACAACCAGTTGCCGACGGCGCTCGATGGCGTCAGCGTGACTATGAACGGAAAGAGCGCTTATATTTATTCCATCGGCAACGGCCAAGTGAACGTTCTGACGCCGCCAAGCCTGCCGCTTGGATCCTTACAGGTTCAGCTCATCAATAATGGAGCGGCCAGCACGCTGTTCACGGTTCAGGCCCAGGCGCTTTCTCCGTCGTTCTTCGTGTTCGATGGAACCCACGTAACGGCGCGGCACTCGGATGGAAGTCTGGTGGGGCCGGCCAGCCTTTATCCTGGGCTCAGCACACCCGCCGTTCCCGGCGAGACGGTGTCGTTGTTGGCAAATGGATTTGGGACCACATCGGTCCCCATGGTGAGCGGTGCAACCGTGCAGTCGGGGAATTTACCGGTGCTTCCGGTGGTCCGCGTCGGCGGCATACAGGCCACGGTACAGTTCGCGGGGTTGGCCGCTCCTGGCCAGTATCAATTTAACGTAGTGGTCCCGCCTTCCACACCGGATAGTGAGAACACACTTACGGTGACTTACAACGGCCTCACATCGCAGCCCGGCGTGGTGCTTACGGTTCGACGCTGAAGCGCGGAAACAGCCATCGGCAGTTGTGCTGCCAGCCGAAGGGATAAATGCGATCCGCATGTACCGCGCGGGGTTGCCCTATCGCAGGCCGACCGCGGACGGGTGGATCTCGTATTGATGTGGGCGGATCGAGTGGCGCTTGCGCAACGCGTACGTTTTGCGGCTAATGGTGACGCACACAAACGCTTCGGCGATTTATTTCTACTCGCGACTCGGATTAGCGATGAGAGCGCGAAGCGACCATGCCCGAATGATCCGGCTATAACCGAATTGGCGATGAGTCTTTCGCTTCGGTAATGCCGCGGCGGCGACCGTCTACCGAAGCTTCGCCATCACGTCATCAATCGTCCAGGCGTACCTTCGAGCGGACGCAAGCACAAACGCACCGCCCGCAGCGGCGAAAACCGGTGCGTCGAGTGCCTTCTTCACTCCCGGCCCGGCCGCCATCCCTATCCCGAACGACAACAGGAGCCAGCCGCTGAAGAGACCTGCCCATCTGGTTTGCCAGCCGGCAATCAGCAAAATCCCCAGGACGATTTCCGCGATTGTGGCGACCCACCCAATGGCCGGAATCACAGCGCTGGGAAACCACGGATTCAACTTTGCGGCGTAGTTCAGGAA
>JBBQUE010000603.1:0-3171 GCA_038212805.1 Bryobacterales bacterium
TGTTGGCAAGCTCCTGCGGATGCTGCGCCTGGGCGGATTCGTAACGGCGGCGCGCGGTCCCGGCGGCTATTCTCTGGCGCGCCCGGCCAACCAGATTGTCCTGCGCGACGTGATGGCCGTGCTCGGCGGCCGCTTGTTTGAAGTTGATTTCTGTGCAACGCATACGGGCCAGATGCAGGATTGCGTCCGCTCGGCGGATTGTTCCCTGCGGGTGCTCTGGCGCACTATACAGGCGGCCGTTGACGAAATTCTGACAAGAACCACCCTTGCGGACTTGCTTTGTAACGAGCAGCAAATGATTACCTGGGTCAAAGGCTTCGGAGAAGTTGCTTCGCACATTTCAAGGCAATGAAGCATGCCACCGATCAAAAAGAACCACTAATGAATTTCGACCCCAACCAAATCGCTCAAACATTGACCGCCTCCATCCGGCTTTCTTTGCCGCCGATCGCAATCTGCTTTACAGACAAGGTGCCGGCAGGTATCCGGAACTGGACGGGGCGCGTTCCCGCGGGCTGCCAGTTCTGGCAGGAAGCGGCAACCGAAGTGTTTGCCACCTCCCCGAGTGATCACCACCTGTGCTCGATCGGCACCTTCACGCATAATCTGGAGACCACCGAAGCGCACAATGCCGACCGTCGCGACGCTCTGAAAGTCTTCGCCGATTTGGGTTACGTTCGGGAGCAAGACATTGCCGCCATCCCTGTGCTGGAAGCGCGGCCGTCCCATGTAGTTTACGGGCCGCTGGCTACCATACCGATAGCACCCGACGTCGTCCTGCTCTTCGGAAAGGTTGGCCAGATGCTGATTCTCGCCGAAGCATCCCAGCAGGTGGAAGGGAACCTGCCGCCGGCTATGGGTCGGCCTGCCTGCTCGATTGTTCCGCAGGCGTATAACACCGGCCGAGCCGCGCTGAGCCTGGGCTGCTGTGGCGCGCGAGCCTATCTGGACGTGCTGACGGACGATGTCGCGCTCTGGGCCATTCCTGGCTCCAAATTAGATCTTTACGCGGAACGGATCGCAGCGCTCGCGCAAGCGAACGCCGTTCTCACAACCTTCCACCAGGTGCGCCGCAAAGACGTGGAGGATGGCAAGAGCCCGACGATCAAGGAATCGTTGGCGGCGATCGCGAGCCCGGACTAAGTTGAGCCATGGACAAAAAGTGAAGTTCGAGAATTTAGTATCAGCCGCTAAAGGAAAGGAGACATAACCCAATGGCGTATGTGATAGCCGAGCCCTGTATTGGCGTCAAGGACACGGCATGCGTGGATGCCTGCCCGGTAGATTGCATTCATCCTAGGAAAGATGAAGTAGGCTTCGACAGCGTAACTATGATTTACATCGATCCGGTCGAATGTATCGACTGCGGTGCCTGCGTTCCAGTGTGTCCGGTGTCAGCGATCTTTGCCCTGGATGACCTGCCCGAAAAGTGGGCCGGCTTCACAGAGACGAACGCACAGCACTTTCAACGCGATTCCGTGTCCTAACAGCCCACCAGCCCGCGCCACCTCGCGGGCTGGTGGGCTTCGGTGGAATAAATTGTTTGCAGAAAGAAAAAGGAGATAGTTTATGGTTTCTATAACAGAACGGGCGACGAGTAAGGTGAAGGAGATCCTCGAAGCGCAGGCACCCAGGCCAGCCGGGCTTCGGATCGCAGTCGTCGGTGGAGGTTGCTCCGGCTTCAGCTACTCGATGAGTTTCGAGAACAATCCAGGCATGTTGGACAAGACGTACAACTCTGACGGGTTTAAAATCATTGTCGACCAGGCCAGCCTTCTATACCTGGAGGGTGTTGAAGTGGACTTCGTGGACTCAATCGAAGGCTCTGGCTTCAAGTTCAACAATCCTCAGGTGAAATCCACCTGCGGATGTGGGAGTTCGTTCAGCGTGTAGTGATTCATCCACGGGACTCTCAGGAAGAGGCGCCCTTCGCCGAACGGGGTGCTGTGCCGGGAAGAGTTCAAAAGCGAAAGGAGTAGACCATGTCGTTACTGGAAATCGGACCGGATACCACGATGGGGGAAATCCTAAGCGCCTATCCCAGCGCCAAACTGGGCTTGTTCCGGCGCTATCACAGCGGTGGGTGCGCCGCCTGCGGTTATCAGCCAACCGACACCGTGGCAGAGGTCATGCGGGAACACAATATCCCGGACCCGCTGGACGCGGTGATCGTCTGCATCCGGGACAGCGCGGAGGTGGACGTGGGGCTCCAGATCCTCCCGACGGTGGTAGCGGCCACGCTCCAGCCTGAGGTGGTAGCGGTCACGCTCCCACTTGAGAAAGATCCGCGGCATCTGGTTTTGCAATCTCCGGAAGTGGCGGCCGCCCTTGAGCGCGGGGAAAAATGGCGGCTGATCGACGTGCGATCGCCCGAAGAGTGGGAGACGCGGCATATCCCGGGGGCACAACTCCTCACCGTGGAACTGAAGTTCGAGGCTCTCGATTCCTGGCCGAAGGACACCCCGGTCATCTTCTACTCCAATACAGGGCGCCACAGTTTGGAAGTTGCTTCCTACTTTGTGGCTTACGGCTCAACCCATGTCCGGAGCATGGCCGGAGGTATCGAAGCGTGGCCAGGAGAACTGGAATCCTCAGGATCGTAACCCCTCTGAAGTAGTTCCAGTGGAAGCCACCCCCATGGACGCCTTCGATATCCACGAGTTGGGCTTGGTTAACGAAATCCACGTGGACGCATCTAGCTGGAGAACCCCAGGGCAATCGACGAAAAGCCGTTTGATGAACTACTGGCGAGACATCCCCGCGCAGAGGACTTGGTTGGGAAAGGCGGACTGCTCAAGCAGTTCACCAAAGCCTTCCGGCAACCAGCCCTAACAGTCCGTGGTTAAAGCGCTGCACGCACCGCATCGCAGGCGAAAACGCTCGCGCCACCTCGCGGAATTAGTGGTTTACTGCCGGGGTGGGGCAGGCGTTTTCGCCTCTCTTGCCTTTCGCCACATACCCTAGCGGCGGAGCTAACCGGGCACCTCGGCTTATCCCGCCGGATCGTGCCTTCGAGACCGAAACCCCGCGGGGCCATAGCAGCCCGTAATTAAAGCGCCTTTCGGGCCAGCATTGCAATTTTGACTGGTTTTCGGGGGTAGCGTAAGCCGTCAAGTGTCCGCTGGTATCGCGTTGTAGCGCTTTTGTGAAGGTCAAGGGTCTGCCCGTTTC
>JBBQUE010000604.1:0-3169 GCA_038212805.1 Bryobacterales bacterium
GTTCCCTCTTGCTTGTCATATATACTATGGAGCTTCGAGTTGAGGAGAGAGACATGCGTCAGTTGATGGTGGTGATCGGATTGCTCTGCGGCACGGTTTGTTCGCAGGCCCAGTGGAAAGCGAAAGATACGGAGTGGCCCACCTATGGGGCGGATCTGGCGGGTTCGAAGTACCGGGCGCTGGATCAGATCAACGCTGCGAATTTTAGCAAGCTGGAGATTGCCTGGCGGTTCAAGACCGACAGCCTGGGAAACCGGCCGGAGTACAAGCTGGAAGGCACTCCGCTGATGGTGAATGGCATTCTGTATGCAACCGGGGGGTCGCGGCGGGCAGCCATTGCGCTGGATGCGGCTACCGGCGAACTGCTTTGGGTGCATGGTGAGCATGAAGGTGCGCGCGGCGCGGCATCTCCCCGGCAGCTTTCGGGACGCGGGTTGGCGTATTGGTCCGATGGGAAGGATGCGCGCATTCTCTATGTCACTCCGGGCTACCGGCTGATCGCGTTGGACGCGAAGACCGGTGCCGTGATTTCATCGTTCGGCAAGGGCGGCGCGGTGGACCTGAAGTTGGATGACGACCAGACCATCCAGCCCGATCTGACTACCGGCGAGATTGGGTGGCAATCCGCGCCGGTGGTGGCCCAGAACACGGTGATTATTGGCTCGGCGTTCCGCGAAGGCATGACGCCCAGGAGCATGCGCAACAACAAGGGCTATGTGCGCGGCTTCGATGTCCGCACCGGCCGGCGGATGTGGATCTTCCATACCATTCCAAACAAGGGCGAGTTTGGCTACGATACCTGGGAGAAAGGATCCGCGGAATACACCGGCAACACCGGCGTGTGGACGCAGATTACCGTGGATGAGCAATTAGGGCTGGTTTATCTTCCGGTGGAGACACCCACCGGCGATTACTTTGGCGGCCACCGCCCAGGCAACAATTTGTTTAGCGAGAGCCTGGTGTGCGTGGATCTGAAGACCGGCCAGCGCAAGTGGCATTATCAACTGGTGCACCATCCGTTGTGGGACATGGACATTTCATCGGCCCCGCTGCTGGCGGATATTGTGGTGGATGGCAAGCCGGTGAAGGCAGTGGCGCAGCCCAGCAAGCAGGGCTTTTTGTATGTGTTTGATCGCGTAACGGGCAAGCCGGTTTGGCCGATCAATGAACAGCCGGTGGAGAAGGGGAATGTGCCGGGCGAATGGTATGCGGCCACGCAGCCGATTCCCAGCAAGCCGCCGGCGTACGCGCGGAATGGGGTGACTCCGGATGTGCTGATCGACTTTACGCCGGCGCTGAAAGCTCAGGCGCTGACGTTGGTTTCGAAGTACAAGATTGGCCCGGTGTACACGCCGCCCGTGGCCAGCAAGACAGATGGGCCGTTATCCACCTTGACGCTGGGGACGGCGTCGGGAGGGACAAACTGGCCCGGAGGATCGTACGATCCGGATACGCATAATGTTTACGTGTACGCGTGCAATTCGTGCCTGACGCCGATCGGGCTGGTGCCTGCGCCGAAAGAGATTTCGGATATGGATTACATTATGGGCACGGCGGGGCAGCCGGTGACCGTTGCGCGCGGGCCGGGGGAAAACTCAGGCGCGGATTCGCCGTTGCCGGAGAAGCCGCCTGCTGTTGCCGTTGCGCCGGCGGCGGGCAGTTCGTACCAACGTCTCTCGGTCCAGGGGCTGCCGCTGATCAAGCCGCCCTATGGAACGATAACAGCGATTAATCTTGACCGGGGCGAGATTGTGTGGCAGATCCCGCATGGGGACACTCCGGATGCGATTCGCAATCATCCATTGTTGAAGGGGTTGAAGATTCCTCAGACGGGCCAGCCGGGTTACAACGTAGGGACGCTGATCACGAAATCGCTGGTGATTGCGGGGGATGGGCAGGTAACCACGACGGCCGATCATCCGCGGGGCGCGATGCTGCGGGCTTATGACAAGATGACGGGCAAGCAGGTGGGCGCGGTTTATATGCCCGCGCCGGAGACGGGATCGCCCATGACTTATATGGTGAACGGCAAGCAGTATATTGTGATTGCGGTGAGCGGCGGCGCGTATTCAGGCGAATACCTGGCGTTTGCTCTGCCATCGGAGTAGGGATGAAGCTGGCGATTCTGTTGGTGATGGCGGCGGGGCTGGTAACTGGTCAGGCGGCGGCGCAGGCTCCGGCGCGGTCGGTTTGGGATGCCGTGTTTACCAGTGAACAGGCCAAGCGGGGGCAGCCTTTGTATAACAAGGAATGCGGTGCCTGCCATGGGAGTTCACTTTCGGGCGGTGAGAGTGCCCCTCCGCTGGCAGGTTCGGAGTTTTTGTCGACCTGGAATGGGTTGACGGTGGGGGATTTGTTTGAGCGCGTGCGCAAGACCATGCCAGCGGGGAAGCCAGGGAAGCTAAGCCGCGAGGTGAATGCGGATATTGTGGCGTTTTTGTTGGCGTTTAATGAGTTTCCAGCAGGGGAGACGGAGTTGCCGAAGTTGACGGAAGTGCTGACGGATATCCGGATAGAGGCGACGAAGCCGGAGAAGAAGTAGACATGCCAACCCGCAACGTGAAGTTAACCGATGAGCTTGACGGTTTCGTTCGGGCTATTCCCGTTCTTGAAGACGACGCCAGCGGTGGTTGGCCCCATGCGCCACCCAGTTTCATCAAAGTTTACGGCTTGTTTCGTACGTAGCGCTTGATCGACTTCGACCCCACCTCCGCCCCATACACGACACCATCGGCATCCGCCGCCACTCCCTCGGCTGCGCTGGTTGCGGCTAAGCCCGGCGTCGGGTCGGGAATGAACGCGGTCACCATGCCGTCCTGGGAGCTGCCTATGCGGATCCCACGCTTGACGCCGGGGTTATTGCCCGCGTATCCTCCACTTTCGATCGATTCGGAATCGGTCACGTACAGCACGTCGTTCCTGTCGATGTAAATCCCGCTGGGGCGGCCGAACTGCTTCCATTCCTCCAGGAATTTGCCTTCCTGGTCGAAGATCTGAATGCGGTTATTGGCGCGGTCGCCCACGAACAGGCGGCCTCGGGAATCGAAGGCCAAGGCATGGGGAACGTTGAATTCACCAGGGGCTGAGCCCAGCTTGCCCCAGGTCTTGATGAATTTGCCGTTCTTATCGAACTTCACGATGCGGGCATTAGTTTTAGCGCTGTGGCCAT
>JBBQUE010000605.1:0-3168 GCA_038212805.1 Bryobacterales bacterium
CTGGTGCCGGTGGGCGCGATGGCCGCGGGGCTTCTGGTATTCGGGGCTTTCTGCGCGGCGCTGGGCGTGAATCCGCTGGGCGTTTATGCGTCCATCTGGAAAGCCGGATTTGGCAGCTGGTATTCCTGGCAGAACACGCTGGTGCGCGCGTCGCCGCTGCTGCTGTGCGGGCTCTGCACCTGTCTTCCGGCGCGCGCCGGCATCATCGTCATCGGCAATGAAGGCGCGGTGGTGGTGGGCGGTTTGGGTGCCATCGTCGCAGGCCTGGCAACGCTGGGGCTGCCTGCCTGGATGTGTCTCACCGCCATGGCGCTGGCCTCCATGGTGTGTGGCGGCGTGTGGATTGCGATCAGCGTTGCGCTGCAGCATTATCGCGGCGTGAGCGCGGTAATCAGCGGGTTGCTGTTGAACTACCTGGCAATCGCGCTGATGAATCAACTGATTGAAGGCATTCTGCGGGATCCTTCCAGCCTGAATAAGCCTGCCACTTACCCACTTACGGCGGACCACCGGCTGGGGTATTTCAGCGGCACTCACGTTCATCATGGCTTGGTATTCGGGATGGTAGCGTGCATACTCGCCTGGTTTCTGGTGGAGCGCACCACTTTCGGCTTCTCGATGAACATCGCCGGGGGCAACCCGCGCGCAGCCCGATTGGTGGGCCTCCCGGTAGGCCGGATCGTAGTCACTGCGGCGTTCCTGGGCGGTGCCTGCGCGGGCCTGGCGGGCATGGTGGAAGTGGCGGCGGTCCACGGGCGGGCCAACGATTCGCTCAATGCCGGTTATGGCTATGTGGGGATTCTGGTGGCGTTCCTGGCGCGCCAATCGCCGCTTGCCATCATCCTGGTTTCGTTGCTGATGGGTGGCTTGCTGGCCAGCGGAGGCATGCTGCAGCGCGCCCACGACTTGCCGGATGCCTCCATCATGGTGCTGCAAGGGATTCTATTCCTGTTCATTCTGTTGGGCGACACGGTTTACGAAAAACTAGGGCAGGCGGGGGCGAAACCAGATGCAGTTACCGCCTGAAGGCCTGGGCGGGTGGGGCGTGCTGGTGGCCCTGGCCGGCGGAGCCATGCGCGGCAGCATCCCTTACATGTTCGTCAGCCTGGGCGAATGCCTGACGGAGAAAAGCGGCAAGATCAATCTGGGCATGGAAGGCGTACTGCTGATGGGCGCAATGACGGCCTTCGGCGTCTCCGATCTCTCCGGCTCGCCCTGGCTGGGTGTGCTGGCGGCGGCTTGTGCCGGCCTGATCCTGGGCGCAATTCATGCTTGGATGACTCAGCAGCCAAAGGTGAACGACGTGGCTGCCGGGATCGCCATGATCCTGTTTGGCAGCGGGTTGGCGTTCTTCTTCGGGAAAAAGTTCGTCGCGCCCATGGCCCCGCAATTACCATTGATTGAGCTGGGCAGGTGGAGCCATGTTCCAGCAGTGGAATCGGCGCTGCGCATTAGCCCATTGCTCTTCATCGGCATTGCGATTGGCTTCGTTTTGCACTGGTTGTTTACGCGCACCCGATGGGGGTTGAATATCCGGGCCGCCGGTGACGATCCGCAGGCGGCGTGCGCATTGGGGATCAACGTCAACGCCGTGCGCTTCGTCGCTATCACGTTGGGGGGCGCGCTGGCGGCGGTGGGCGGGGCGCACCTTACTTTATATTTTCCGGGAATCTGGTCGGAAGGAATCTCGGGCGGCCAGGGCCTGATGGCGGTGGCGCTGGTGATCTTCGCGCGTTGGAGCCCGCGCCGTTGCCTGGCGGCGGCGTTGCTATTCGGCGGCGCACAAGCTCTGGGACCGTCCCTGCAATCGCTGGGCGTCAACGGGTATTACCATCTTTTCAACGCTTCCCCTTATCTACTGACGCTGGCGGTGATGATCGCCACGTGCTCACCAAACCGCAGCCTGGCGGGTATGCCGGGAGCATTGGGGAAGAAATGAAGCACGCTCCGCCGTCGCTCGAAGCCATCGGAATTGTGAAGCAGTTCGGCACGTTCAAAGCTGTCGATCAAGTGGGGCTGCGTCTGCCGCCGGGGAGTTTTCACGCGCTTTTGGGTGAAAATGGCGCGGGCAAGAGCACGCTGGTGAAGTGCCTGACGGGGTTTTACACCGCCGACGCCGGGAAGATTCTGGTAGACGGTGGACTGCTGCGGGCGGGGTCTCCGAAAGAATCGCGGCGCTGTGGCATCGGGATGGTGTTCCAGCATTTTACATTGATACCCGCCATGACCGTGGCGGAAAATCTGGTGCTGGCGCGGCCCGATCTGCCGCTGATGATCGATTGGAAATCAGAGTTCACGCGCCTGCGCGAGTTCATGCGGCGTGCGCCTTTTCAGGTGGACCTGGAAGGCCGCATCAACACGCTATCGGCCGGGCAGAAGCAGAAGGTGGAGATTCTGAAGGAACTCTATCTGGAGACGCGGTTTCTGATTCTGGACGAACCCACCTCCGTGCTGACGCCCCAGGAGGCCACCGAGGTGTTGGGATTCCTGCGGCGGCTGGTGGATGCCAAGGAGCTGAGCGTGCTGTTGATCACGCATAAGTTCCGCGAGGTGCTGGCTTTTTGCGATAGCGTGACGGTGCTGCGGCGCGGGCGTTTGACCGGGGAAGGACGCGTGGCTGACCTGGATTCCGCGCGCATGGCGGAAATGATGATGGGCGAGGCGCGGGTGGAGCGCAAGGTGGGCAAAGTGGCGGATCCCGGTGGTCCGTTGCTGGTCATCCAAGGGCTGCGCGCCATGGGGGATAACGGCCTGGAAGCCGTGCATGGCGTGGATGTCACGGTGCGCGAGCGTGAGATCGTCGGCATCGCGGGCGTTTCCGGCAATGGCCAGCGCGAACTGCTGGAAGTGATCGCCGGGCAGCGCGCCATGGCGGCCGGCGGCATCCTGGTGGATGGCGAGGAGCATCTGCCGAATCGCGCGCTGCTACGGAAACACAGCTTCTATATTCTGCCGGAAGAGCCGTTGCGCAACGCGTCGGTGGCGCAGATGAGCGTGGCTGATAACATCGCTTTCCGCGTCTTTGACCAGCCGCCCTACCAAAAAGCAGGCTTTCTTCTGGATCGAAATGCGATCGCGGCCTTCGGGCGGGAGATGATCCTGAAGTTTTCCGTGCCCACGGCGGACCCCTATAAATACATCGGCGACCTCTCAGTCGGTAACGACCAG
>JBBQUE010000606.1:0-3160 GCA_038212805.1 Bryobacterales bacterium
AGTGGCCGGGTAGAAGCCTTTGCGAATCAGAAGCTTCTCCCCATCGAGGTCTACCTCCGCGAACGCCCGAGTCCCCACATGCAACCGGTCCAACAGCATGACATCGAAGGCTTGTCCGGGACCGGCGAACTGCACCGTACACAAACCGGATGCCGCACACTGCGGACCAACCGGACCCCTGGCGCGCCCCACCGCTTGCACCGCCACATCCGGCGTCAGGAAAATCAGCAGGGAAAGCGCGAACAGTCCCAGCGTCCAAGCCGTTCCCAGTTGGCCCCACGCGGAGCGAAATGCGAGATAGGCATACAGCAGGAAGAACGGCAGCAGCCATGCCAGGTAGTGGATCAGAAGCGTCCTGAACACATTCAGCGGGTTGAAATCGTTAAACGCCAAGTAATAAAGGAGGCCCAGTATTTGAGCTAGCAGGAACGCCGCGCCGGTCCATCGAAAGCGTTTCAGAAAGACCGCCGCGCCAGGTAATACAAACAACAGATACGGAAATACGGAAATCAGGCTGTCCGGTTCGCCCCAAAGCAGTTGCGGATTGATGAAAATCGAAAACGCTTTGAGCGGGACGGACCCGAAATTGAATCCCGTCAGCGTGGAGTTCGCCCGCATATAAGCCACCGGGAGAGCCGAGTGAAACACGGCATAGTTGAAGGCGTGAAACGCCGCGGCGAACGGGACGACGCCCAGCGCGAACTTGCCGAGAAAAGTGGGCAAGCGGTGAGCCTGGAAAGCCGTAAACAAAGCAATTGCCAGCAGCGGCGCGGCGAAAATTACGTCACCCGGACGGACCGCGTAGATCACTCCCAGACAGATGCCGCTCCACAGTGGGTAGAGCGGATGCGCCATGCGGAAGAATCCCAACCAGGCCAAGGTGTACAGCGCGGCGTCCCGCGGAATGGTGGTCCAGGGAACCACGAAACTGTCTTGAACCCAGGTCTGCCAGACGAGTCCGAAAAATGCCAGCAACACGGCTTCTATCCGGGAAACCAACCGTTGGCAGATGCCGATGAAGGCCGCGCACACCACCGCGTAGCACAGGAAATTGGGGATCAGAAACGGGTGATTCGGCATTATGCCGTGGAAGATAGATCCAATGAATCCGTAGCCGATGGGATAAAAATAGCGCGCCGGAGCCAGATCCAGGCTCAGCAGAGACCGGACACTCAGGATGTATTGCCCTTGATCCAACCATCCCCACCATGCCACGCTCTGGGACGGATGCCCTGGAAAGCCCGTATACGTGGAGTACCGTTGAAAATATAAGAACGTCGCAATCACAGCAAAGAGCGCTATGGCCCAGGCTGAGCGAATCGGTCCCCGGCGTGCTTGTAAGCTTTTCAGTATTCCCAAGGAGAATGTCTTCATGTTTCCAAAACAAGTAATTTCTGCTCTCACAACCACTGTCTTGCTGACTTGCGCTGCAACCGCCGCCACTCCCCCGGCGAATAGGCCATTTTACCCTTCTAAGACTCAGGTCCGCGTCGCTGCCAATCCCGCTAAAGCCGCCACTGGAACCGTGGTGGTCAACGCCGCCAGTTTCCTGCTGGGCATCACCCCCGGCGGCTTGGCCACGGTCTTCGGACCCACCCTGAGCGACGTCACGGGCACGGTCTCGGCCAACTCCGATCCGTTTCCCAACGTGCTGGCCAACGTATCTATCACCGTGAACGGCATTCCCGCCCCGATCTTCAGCATCTCTTACGCCAACGGCCAGGATCAGATCAGCTTTGCGACCCCATGGCAGACACAAACCGGGCTGGGCGCTGCCGAAGTCAAGGTTTTCGACTACGGCAACCTGGTGGCCGACGTGATCGTGGATTCCTACACCGACGATCCGGGCATCTTTGCTTATGAAAAATACGGCACTCAATACGCCGTGGCGCTGCACAGTTCCGACTATGCACTGATCACTCCGGAAGATCCCTCCTACCGGGGCGAAATCATCATTCTCTATACCACCGGGCTGGGCCCCGTGGATCAGTTCATTCAGAACGGTTACGGAGCTCCGACGACACCGCTGGCCAACACCCTGGACAAGTTTCACGTCCGCATCGCCGGGGAAGACGCGCGCGTTTACTTCTCAGGCCTTGCTCCGGGCTTCGTGGGGCTCTATCAGATCAATATGGAGTTGCCAGGCGATCTGCCCGCCGGGGATCTCTCGCTCAAGATTTTCTCGGACTACGCAGACAGCCAAACCGTTTACTTGCCGGTGAAGTAACGGCCCTTCCAGCCTCCGCCGCGGCCCCGCCAGTGCGCCCATCCCGAGTAAAGCGTGGCCGCGGTATAGAATACCGCCACGGCTGGCAAACCCACTCCCCAGAGCGCCGTCATGCCATAGAACCGCAGCGACGGCCAGTAGGCCGCTAGCATCAATGCCCAGGTGGCCGCGCCCAGTCCGCGTGCCCACACCGAGGGGCCCCAAATGGCCAGCGCCGGACCCGCCACATAGGTGGCCAACATGCCGGCCACCGCCCCCAGCACCAAGAGCCAGGAATAGCGCAATTGGGTGAATGCGGTGCGCGCAATCATCCGCCCGATCTCCCCGAAGCCGGCGTACCCGCGCAGGCTGACGGTTTCCTGCGATACCCCCATCCAGATCCGCCCGCCCGCCGCCTTCACTTTCTGCGCCAGCGCGCAATCGTCAATCAGCTCCCCGCGGATGCTGGCGATTCCGCCAATTCGCTTGAGCATGGACGGACGAATCAGGATGCATCCGCCGGCCGCGCCTGCTGTCCGGGACCGGGAATCGGCAATCCACCGCGGCGGATATAGCTTCAGAAAGAAGAACAGGAAGGCCGGAATCAGGGCCCGCTCCGCCAGCGTGGAGCACCGCAGCCGCACCATGAGAGAAGCCAGATCCAGGCCGCCTGCCTCCGCTCGCGCCACAAGGCTGGCGACGTTTCCCGGCGCATGAACAATGTCGGCGTCCGTCAGCAAAATCCAGTCCGGAAGCGAAGCGGCGGCCCGCTCCACCCCGCGCGACAACGCCCACAACTTGCCAGTCCATCCCGCTGGCAACGCCCCCGCGCTCAGCACCGTGGCTCCCCGGGCCGCCTCCGCCGTTCCATCGGAACTCGCGTCGTCCACCACGAACACGTCAACACGCCCGCTGTACTGCTGCGCTTTCAGGGACCCCACCGCCAGCCCGATC
>JBBQUE010000607.1:0-3156 GCA_038212805.1 Bryobacterales bacterium
TGGAAGGGAACACGTGGTAAGCGCCGCGAGGAACGTTCGACACCTCCATCCGGGTTTCCACGCGCAGTCCATTACTGTAGGCCTCCACGCCGCCGTTGTGAGACACCATCCAGATGGTTTCGGATCCGTGGATTTTGGAACTCGCCAGTTGCACCGGCGGCGGCAAGATTGCCGCCCGAATCTCTGGGGCTTGCCGCGGAAACACCGCCGCACACGCTATTAACACGCAACCCAACGCGACTGATACCCCAATTGCGCCGCGCATTCTCGGCCGCACCCACAAGCTTAACCACCCCGGAGACGTTTCAGTTTGCGCATCGGCATGCTTCCGCAAATAACGCAGGCGTTCCAGGGGATCCTGAATCATGCGGGCGCGCCATTCGAGTCGGACTTCCGGGTCGATCAGTTGCACAGTCGCTATGAGTGTAGTTCGGGATGAGCCCGATTATTCTCCTTCTGATCGGCCGAAGGAGTTATTTCTTGAGAGGAGTTTTATTCAATCACGTAGGTTTCAAGCCGGCCGCGAACGCTGGCTGGAACCTCGGCTTCTACTTCGCAATCGTCGCCGGAGTATCGGGTCGACAATACCTTGGCTCGTTCGTGCAACAGGTGCAGCACGGATCCCTCGCTGACCGGGAACCGGAATCGCGCAAGCGAAACGGGATCCAGCGGCAGCATCTTGTCGATCAGTACAAGCAACTCATCGAAACCCGCGCCCGATAGCGCTGACACGGCGATCGCCAAGGAATTCCCTCGCGTCCGGGTCTCCCCTAAAATCCTCTGTGCGAGTTCATGGATATCACCCACCCCGGGGGGGAGCAGGTCAGCTTTGTTCATCACCAGAATCTGGATGGTCTTTTCCGCGCCGATCTCCGTTAAGACCTTGAAAACATGCGCGGTCTGATGCGGGGCGTGTACCGAGGATGCGTCCACTACATGCAGCAGTAAGGACGATTCCGTCACCTCTTCCAGCGTGGCGCGGAAGGCCTTCACCAAGGTAGTAGGCAGATTTTTGATGAATCCCACGGTGTCGCTCAGCAGCACTTTGCGGCGTGAGGGAAGCACTATGTGCCGGACCGTGGGGTCCAGCGTGGCGAACATCTTAGCGTCCGTCAACACTTCGGCCCCGGTAAGCCGGTTGAACAATGTCGATTTACCCGCGTTGGTATATCCCACCAGCGCCAAGGTGGCTAAGGGAACTGATTGCCGCTGGCGGCGCTGCGTGGTCCGGCCGGACCGCACGCCTTCCAGGTCGTCGGAAAGCTTCTTAATGCGTCCGTAGATCCGTCGCCGGTCGGTTTCCAACTTGGTTTCGCCTGGTCCCCTGGTCCCGATACCACCGCCGAGCCTGGATAGCTGTATTCCCTTACCAGTAAGCCGGGGCAGCATATAGTTCAACTGCGCCAGTTCCACTTGCAACTGGCCTTCACGCGTTCGGGCGCGCTTCGCGAAGATGTCTAAAATCAACTGGGTACGGTCCAGCACCTTACAATCCAGAACCCGTTCCAGGTTACGCTGCTGCGTGGGAGTGAGTTCAGAATCGAAAAGAACGGTGTCGGCCTCGTGAAAGATTGCCAGGTCCTTCAACTCGCCTAGCTTGCCCGACCCGATCAGCGTGGCCGCATCCGGCGTCGGTCTGCTCTGCACTACAACGCTTTCTACTGAGGCCCCGGCACTTTCCGCCAGTCCACGCAGTTCTTCCAGAGATTCTTCAACCGTGAAGGTGGGATCATCCGAAGGCGAAGTCTGCTTGCGCTGGCGAGGCCGGAGGTCCAACCCCACCAAAATCGCCCGTTCCTGGCCGGGAAATGACAATTGGCTTACTAATCCTCCATGGGTTCGGAATGGATAGGACTACCGGGAACTCCGGTTCCGGGAGGAATAGCACCTGGTTGAGTCCCAGTGACCGGGTTGTGAAATGGTCTTGAGACAACCACGGTGGAGATTGCGTGCTTGAAAATCAGCTGTTCCTGATTGTTTGTTTCCAGCACCACGGAATATTTATCGAAACTCTTGATTCGTCCGGAGAGCTTTACACCGCTCATCAAATAAATCGTCAGGAAGATCTTATCTTTCCTGGCATTGTTTAGAAAAGCTTCCTGGATGTTTTGCGCCAGCTTTTCCATATTGGGTTTTGGGCCTCTCGACGCCGTCTCTATTCTGTTGTACGACCGGACGGCTACCCATAATGATAACTTACCTCAGCGCGATGAGGGTGGGCTCGCAGGTAAAAAGCAATGCGGACGGCAGCCTCACAGCCGCCTAGATTCCCTCTCCAATATTTAAGGTGGAGGGTGGGATCACGCCATCCGCTTCCAGTCTTTGCACCAGCGAATCCACGGTTACATCCAGATCGGCTGACCCGGTTCTGAGAATCACCACAAGGCCCGCACTCACCAGCGTCGCGGCGGCTTGGGTCTGGTCTGCGATGGCTACCTGGATGCCGCGGTCAAACAGAATCCGTTCCAATTCCTGGGCCAAATCTCCCGTGCTGGGAACGGAAACCAAGGCCGGTTTGTGGCCTCGCCGCTCCCAGCGCTCGTGGTTGGTCACGGGCCGCCAATGCTGATCGTCCCGTGCCAGGCCGCGGATCATGCCCGCCGCGACGGTTGCGTTCGAAAGCGCATCGATCAGAATAAACGAACCCGTGATCCGGTTCACCCGGTAAGGGTCAAAGAAGAGCGGGCGCTGCGCTTCCAGGCGTACCACCGCGATCTCATTCAAATACAGCTCGTTGGCCGGGATGTGTTCCAGGCTGTTGATGTCGATCTTGTAATCGATAGCTACCACACTGGCCCGAATTTGCCGGGTAGTATGCTTCACCAGGTAGGAACGTCCTATACGCAGAGGATTGGTATCCATCCATACCAGCGATGCTTCGATCTGCTGGCCAACCAACGGGGGCTGCTGCGGAGAAACCAACATATCCCCCCGGCTGATATCGATCTCGTCTGCCAACGTGACGTTCACTGACATGGGGGCATAGGCGGCTTCCATGTCGCCGTTTAAAGATGAGATCGATTGCACCTGCGTGATGCGGCCCGATGGCAAAACCAGCACCGGATCGCCGGGATGCAACGTTCCCGCGGCAATCTGGCCGGCATATCCGCGGAAATCGAGCGTGGGGCGGATCACATACTGTACCGGCAGCCGCAA
>JBBQUE010000608.1:0-3152 GCA_038212805.1 Bryobacterales bacterium
GCAGAGAAATTCTTCCGCAGGTTGCTTCGCAGCCAAGGACAGGAGCCAATTTGGGTCGTCACTGACCGACTCAGGAGCTACTCGGCAGCCATGCGAACGACCCTCTGCAACATGGTCCATAGCGTGAAACGTTATGCCAACAATCGCGCGGAAGCTTCGCATCAACCGACCAAAATCTGCCCGTCAGGCCCAACAATTTCTTTCCCTCCACGGTGTCGTCCAGAACCTGTTCCGTGTGGGCCGCCATTTATTGAGATCTTACGATCACCGATTCCTGAGATCGCGATCTTCTGAGGTCTGGCGGACCACCACCGCAGCCTAGGACAATTTCAAAATCAACACACCCTCTCGTACCAAAAACGTATTGGACGCTCAAGTTGACAATGCCCAATCCATCCAACCCAGCCGAACTGCGACCGTGCGGGAGCCGCCGCTGTCACGGCCTCCCCGGTTGGTGCGCTGGCGATCCACTGCAACTCCCCAGATCGAAAGCTCGCTGGCCCTCCGTTGATCCAGCATTAACCAGCTGCGAGAAGGACTATGTTTTCGGTAACATAAAAGCTGCTTCGTCATCCGGATTGGAGAAAAGCCGCCGTGAACCGATACATCCTCGCAAGACTTGGCTGTCTGATATTCGGGGCGCTGGGGTCCCTCGCTGCTCAGGACCTCCTGATCACCAATGCCCGCATCATTGCCGCCAACGGAAACGTAATCGAGCGCGGAGCGATCGTTATTCGCGCTGGAAAAATCGTTTCGGTAGCGCCCGGGGCTTCGGCCGCCGCGAGTGGACCCACCATCGACGCCAAAGGCATGACGGCCATGCCGGGATTCATCGATGCGCACAGGCACATCAATACCGGACCCAATGAGAAGGCGGAGATGCAGGCGTTCCTGGAAGCCGGCTACACCACCATTTTGTCCGGAGGGGGTCCGGCGGAAGGCAATATTACGCTTCGGGACCATATCGAGAAGGGCCAAATTAACGGGCCGCGCATCATCCCCTCGGGGTCCTTCTTAATACCGAGCAATCATACTCCGGAAACGGCTCGCGCCGAGGTGCGGAAGATGGCGGCTCTGGGAGTCAAGTTTACGGGCGAGATCCCTATCAGGGGGCCGTCCGAAAAGGAAGTGGAAGTTCTCCGGGCGGTGGTGGACGAAGCGAAGAAGGCGGGTGTCCTGGTCCAGGTCCATGCCACTAGTTCCGCGACGATGCTGGCCGCCGTGGACGCTGGTGTGCGGCTGCTGGTTCACCAACCCAACCAGAATTGGGTGAGCAAAGAAGACGCCAAAAAAGTGGCTTCCGCAGGCGTGACAATGTTGGGCACGGTCGGCTTCGGGGCGCCGGTGTTCGGGGTGTTTGCGAAGGACAACAACCCGCGGTTTCGGAACGGCATGCCTTGGCCGGAATCTATTGTGGACGGGCTCGGACGCGGTGAGGAGGCGGGATATATGCCGGTCAATGCGCGGACGGTTTGGGATGCGGGCGTGGTTCTCGGCTACTGCACCGATACCACTTTTGATCCCAGGGCCGGTCTGAACCATGAGCTGAAGACTCTCAACCCGCTGTTCTCGACGCGAGACCTGATTAAAATGATGGGGCCGAACACGGCGGCTTACATCCAGATGGCCGACCAGCTCGGAACCTTGGAGCCAGGCAAGCTCGCCGACATCATTCTTCTGGACGGCGATCCCCTGGAAGGCTATTGGAACTGGCTGAAAACAAAAGTAGTGGTTAAGGGCGGTGTCATCGTAGTCGATAAACGCTAGCCCTACCCAAAGTGCGTTATCTTGATTAGCATTGCCTATTGAGGCAGACTTCGGCGAAGCGATGGTGGTGGGTCGCATGCTCTAACGAACTGAAAAGACGATAAATGGTCGGGGGGCGATTCGAACGCCCGACCCCCTGCGCCCAAGGCATTGGGACATGTGAATTCGGACGTCCAGAAGACATAGGTGGGTAAGGACTTATATGCTAGCATCTACGCTCCAGCGCTGCCGATGTAGTGAGAATTGTAGCTGCCGAATTCCTCAAACTTCAACAAGCGGAGCGAGCGCTTGAATGCTCCACCGCCGGAGTCAAAGGCGCTTTGCCGTGGGATGAGTCTGGCGTACCACACCCGCATCGCCGGTGACGCGGGAGGGGTTCACCTACGTTGGTACCCGAAAAGCACTAGATTCAGAACAATTAGCAATTCGCCATCGACACGTACAGAAACCCCGGTCAGGTCAGTCAAGATATTCATACAGCGATCGAACAGCGCAACGCCCTGCAGCGCGGGCCCGGGCGCCCAGGAACAACCTTGAGCGGTAAGTCTATTGCGTTGACTCGCGAACCCGAATAGTCGCCCAAAATGTTCTCTCTCCGAGAAACCAACAAGCCTGCAAACTCGCCCCGGAACGGCAACACGCGCCGTCGCTTCATCCCGACTTCTCACATTCTCCTTCCAGGCGTGCACGTTTGGTTCTATAAAAGGCGATGTCAAGGGAAATAGTTCCCGTCGAAGTGAAGGCGAGGAAAAGATAGCCCTTGCATCCAGCCCCTCTGGCGCTATGGCGGCGTGTTGTGGCTGCGAGGTGTCGAGATGTTCGTAAGTGCGGAACCGACCGTGGAGATCGTTTCAACCGCCCTTCTCAGCGCGGCCTGTCCGATGTGGCCGTAGCGCTTCGTCATGCGGGCGGTCGTGGCCGCACTCCAGCCCGTCCGGCGTTATCCCCCATTCGTACCGATTGGCGCCGGCTGAGTCCCAGTACTGACTTGTGCAATCCAATTTTGCGCCCGAAGCTTCACGTACTGGCGAATGTCCCGATGCTCCGACAAACGCCTGCGAGACTGTTTGTGCAGGACTCGAGGCCAAGATGCCTCGTTGCGGGTAGAATGAAGACTTGCCCGCTCCTCGACCAATGCGTCCCGTTATCCGGATTCATGCGGAACGCTCCAGGCCGGAGTATCCCTTCTCCCGGCTCTGGGCAGCCCGGGAGTTGATTTTCTTGCTGGCATGGCGCGAGGTTCGCGTGCGCTATCAGCATGCCGCAATCGGGATTGGCTGGGCCGTGATCCAGCCTTTGTTCACCACGATCGTGCTGACAGTCTTCCAACGAATCATGGGAGGCCAAACCACGCCCGCAATCCCGTACCCATTGCTCGTTGTCAG
>JBBQUE010000609.1:0-3144 GCA_038212805.1 Bryobacterales bacterium
ACGACCCCGATATTATCAACTTCGTCAAAGGGCTGTAAAGCCGATTTCCAGCAAGATTATCCCCAACGCGCGTGGATCGCCCGGCACCGTGAACGTCTTGTCCACTGTAATGGTGATAGATTCGCTTTCCGATTTGGCCGCGTACGGCGGCGTAGTCAAGGTGTAGGTGCCGGGACGGGGAAAGTCCTGTTGGGCCAGTTGATTCCCTCCGGCGGACACCGTAACACGGCGTGCGGGCGATTGCGGCGGGATGTAAAAACGAAGCCAAACCGGCGCCGGCTGGGTTGGAGCCTTGAGCAGCACGGTCCCGCTACCCGCCATCCAGCGCCATTGATTATTCTCTAACTCATAGATTCCATTCACGATCTGGCTTGCCGCGGCAGGATCGCTCATTAGCAGTCGGGTTCGTTCGGGTTTCCGTTCGATTACTACCTGAGCGCGTACGCGATCAATGGGCCCGGTCGAGATATCAAACGGTCGCAACCCGAAAAGCGTGGTGGAGTAAGCGGAGCGCCCACCCAACGCCACCAGCCGAAGCGGGATCGGCGAGCTGATTTCGCGTTCGGCGAAAGTTTCCAAAGTTCCGCCGGACGCCAGCACCTTCAGCGGATAGGCCAGTGTACTCGAAACCACCATCTCCCCGGGACGGACGGCTTGACCGGCCATCAGCGGCAGCGCGCCCTCCGATTCCAGGTAGAACCGTAGGCCCCATTCCCCGTTCACCCATACGCGGCGGGAATTGGCTTCGTTTTTCAGGGTGGCGGCGAACTGCCGATATCCGTCCCAATGCTGGTAATTCACCATCGCCAACCCGGCGCTCAGCAAACCGCCTAGCCCAATGCCGGCATACAAGAGCCGCGGGCGAACGCGCGTCGAAACCAGCATCGCCACTGGCAACGCTACCGGCAACAGATACCGGGCCGAACCCGCGAAGAAGATCACCAGCGCGGCTGCGAAGAAGATCAGGATCCACGCCGCCAGAAAGTCCCGGACGTTGCGGACACACCACGCAAGCACGCAGACCCCGACCGCGATCGACCCCCAGAACAGCGGGTTGGGATCGAAGAACGCGGCGGCTAACCCGACAATCAAGCCAGGGAGGAGGGTGACCCGGAAAGCCGCCAGAGGCAACACCGGGAAAACCAACCAGCCCAGATGCCCAGTCAGCGCTACGGCATTCTTCCCCTTCTGCACCAGGTTCTGCAGATGATAGGTCTGCATGTAACCGGCCAGCACCGCGACCGGCAAGGCTCCGCTGGTGGCGCGTTCAAAGAGTTGCCACAAGCCGATCACCGCGGGAACCGTGCAAGCCGCAATCCATGCCGGCTTCCAGCGCCACCCATAGAAGAGGAGGATTGGAACCAGGATCACCGCCTGGTACGCGGTGAGCGCCGCCAGCGTCATGCAGAACACGGCGGCGGCCAGCAACCGGACACTGCGGCGATCCACCGCCGTCACGAAAAAGGCGGCCGACGCCAGCCAGAACGCCACAAAAGGAACATCCGATTCCAGCGAATTTCCATTCACCACAAATGCCGGAGTCACCAGAAACAGCAGCGTGGCCGCCAGCGGCCGAGGCGTAAACCGGCGCGCCAAAACCAGCGCCGCGCACCCCGCAATCAAGGAGAACAAAATGAAGCCAGCATGGAATGGCACTTCCCGGACGTCGCCGGCTAGCGACAACAGCCCGCCCAGGTACCAGGCATCGAACGGCGGGTGGGGGTGCCCGCGCATATCCACCATCTGACCCTGAAATGCATATCGCGCATGATTCGGATGCAGCGGGTCAATCTGAGCGTGCTCCGCTCCGTAAAGATAATAAACGTCGTCGCCCTGGATGGCTTGGTTTAGAAAGGGCAACCGCAGCACCAGAATCGCGAGCGTGACTAGTAAGATCTGCTTTCGGGCGCTCAGGAATTTCGTCCTTCGTTGCATCTTATCAGGCGGTAGAATAGAAGAATTGCAAATGACGCGCTCTTTCGCTTTGGCTTCCTCCACTCTGCTGTGCCTGTGCTCGCTAGCGTGCAAGCAGGCTGCCCCCGACAATGTGGCGGCGACGGTGAACAGCCGCGCGGTTACCTTCGCCGACCTGGATAAACATTACCAATCGCAGTTCACCTCCGGCGACCGGCCGAGTGACGACCAGATGCTGATCCAGAAGATGGAGGTGCTGCGAACTCTGATCGACAACCAGATCATGCTGCAGCGCGCGGAAAAGCTGGGACTGATGGCGACCGACGCCGACGTGGATGCTAAGTTCACCGAGCTGAAATCCCCGTTCACCCAGGAAGAATTTCAGCGCCAGTTGGCGGCCCGCAAGATGTCCGTGGACGATCTGAAAGCGCAGTTGCGGCGGGACCTGAGCATTCAAAAGCTGTTCAACAAAGAGATCACGTCGCATATTACGATCACCGACAAAGAGGTGGCGGATTTCTACGGCAACAACAAGAGCGGGTTCAGCTTCCCCGAGCCTCAAGTGCACATGTCCCAAATCCTGGTGACGCCCATTCCAGACGCGAACGTGCGCAATTTGAAGAACGACAAGGCGCAGACAGAGGATCGGGCCAAGCAGAAGATGGAGAACATTCTGGCGCGGCTGAAGCAGGGCGAGGATTTCGCGGTGGTGGCGCAGAATCTTTCCGAGGATCCGAACTCCGCGCAGAACGGCGGCGACCTTGGGTTCGTGCCGGAATCGGCCTTGGAGAAGGCTAATCCAGAACTGCGGAAAGCGGTGATGGCGATGTCACCCGGCCAGATCACGCCGGTGATCCGGACCGCGGAAGGCTACCGGATTCTGAAGGTGATCTCGAAGGAGCCGGCGGGCCAGCGCGAACTCAGCGACCCGCGAGTGCAACAGAATATCCGGGAAACCATGCTGAACCGCAAGGATCAGCTACTGCGCGCGGCGTATTACGAAGTGGCGCGAAACGAAGCCAAGGTGGAGAACTTCTTCGCGAAATCTATTTCGGCGAATAAAGATAAGAAGTAATCTTCGGGGTCCGACGCGGCGCACAACGCACGCGGGTGTAGTCGTCGACGTTAAAGCAACTCGATAAACTCGTCTACTGAGAGCTTGGCGTCCCGAACGATGGCGCGGACCAACGGCTGTTTGATCGGCTGGCCGGGATGAACGGGGACTACCGT
>JBBQUE010000610.1:0-3140 GCA_038212805.1 Bryobacterales bacterium
GGGAAGAGGAAGAATCGCATTTGGGGGATTTTATCGTCGACCGGCGGGTTACTTCTCCCTCGGAAGCGGTGATCAACCTGAACCTGCGCGAGCAGACTGCGGAAGTGCTTAAGACGCTCAGCCCACGCGAAGAGAAGATCATTAAGATGCGTTTTGGGCTCCAGGATGGCAGTGAGTACACGCTAGAAGAAGTGGGCCAGCATTTTGCCGTAACGCGGGAACGGATTCGTCAAATCGAAGCCAAGGCGCTCCGCAAACTCCGGCATCCCAGCAGGAGCCACCGGCTGCGTGCGTTTCTGGATACTACGTCGGCTGAGTAGCCGGGTAGATCCGTCTCACTATTTCCAGAATTTGCGGCGGCACCAAGTGCTCCCAAGGCTGGCCTTGAGCGATCCGTTCGCGAACTTCGGTGGACGAAATGGTTTGGTGGACCGCTTGCAAGCTTAGCGGGTGAACGCAGTCACGGAGGTGGGGCGGCGGCTGGAATTCAATTTTCCTGGGAGCAACCAGCAAGTGGAACTCCCGCAACATTCGTTCGGCGAATCCCTCCTCGCCGTAGTCCCAGCCGATGACACGTTCCGCGGCATCCGCGCCACAGACGAAGAACAACTCCACGCCGTCCCTGGATCGCTGACGCAAATCGCGCGCAATATCGATGAACAGGCCGTGGCTGGTGGGTTCCACCCGGCAATCCCGCTCGCTGGTGGCTGACCTCACCATTTGCAATCGCTGTTCCAGCGTTGCGCCAAAGAAATCCTTGTGCGGGAAGGCTGCCGGGATCACGCACAGCAGCTCATCTACGAAAGGCCGTGCGGCTTGCAGCAACTCAATATGAGCAACGGTGGGCGGATTGAAGCTTCCCGAGAGAATGCCGAGGCGTTTCACTCCTTCCAGGTTCGCAGATCCAGCGCACGGCTCCCGGTTGACAATCTGCTTGGCTATGCAATAGAGTCCACTGTCAGAAGATCAGGAGTCTTTTCATGAATCTTAGATTGATTCTCACCGCGTTGGTCTCGGTGGCAGCCTGGACGCAGGTGCAGTCCGGCCGTATTGTCGGCAGCGTTACCGACCCCAACAATGCCGTCATGCCGAACGCTTCGGTGGTGATCACCAACATGGGCACCAACCAATCCCAAACCGTTTCGACCAACGGCACCGGGGAATTCGTGCTCACGCCGGTCAATCCAGGCCTCTACACGGTCCGCATCACCGCCCCTGGATTCTCCCGCGCGGAAGTAAATAACGTGGAAGTGAGTGTGGGTCAATCCGCCCTGGTCAACGTCCAGATGCGCATTGGCGAAACCAGCACCACGATTGAGATTACCGCCACGGCGCCACTGATCAACACGGAATCGGGGACACTGGGCCAGGAGATCACCACCAAGCAGATCATTGATCTCCCGCTGAACGGGCGCAGTTTTTATGAGCTTGCCCGGCTGACCCCGGGTGCCACGCTGCTACCCGGCTCGGGCAACCTGCTCCGCATCCGCGCCAACTTTGAATCCGGCACTTCCATCAGCGGAGTCAGGGGGAATCAAACGTCTTTTTACCTGGACGGCGTGGACACCACGGACCATCATCAGGGCGGGACTTTGATTCAAACCTCCATCGACGCCCTAGATCAATTCTCAATCCAGCAAAGCGAGTACTCCTCTGAATACCGCAACGCCGGGGGCGTTCTGAACGGCACCACCAAGTCCGGAACCAACGCGTACCACGGCGTGCTGTTCGAATTTCTGCGCAACGACAAGTTGGATGCCCGGAACTTCTTCGCGCTGCAGCGCGATGTCTTGAAACGCAACCAGTTCGGCGGCGGGATCGGCGGACCGCTCTCCATTCCCGGGCTCTACAACGGCAAGAACCGAACCTTCTTCTATCTGAATTACGAAGCCATGCGCCAGCGCGCCGGGCAGGTATTTAACAGCGTGGTTCCCACCGCCGCCATGAAAGCCGGGGACTTCAGCGCGCCGGGCCTGAACGCCATCTACGATTCCACCACGGGTGCGCCGTTTCCCGGCAATGCCATCCCGGCCAGCCGCCTTTCCGCGCAAGCCCAGTTCTTCGCCAAGTACATCCCTTCGCCGAATGCCGGGAGCCGTGCCGTCTTCGCCCCGTCCCAGGCGCTGGATCAGGATCAGTTCACCATCCGTATCGATCAGACCATCAACAACCAGCACCGTGCGTTCGTCCGCTGGAGCTTCATCAATTATCAGCAGAACGACCCCAACGCCTTCCCCGCGCTAGGTTATGCGTCGCTGAACACCCGCGGGCAAAATATCGTGGGCGCGCTGATTAGCAACCTGACTCCGCAACTGATCAACGAAGCGCGCTTCAGCTATCTGCCCAACGCCGTGGACCTGCGGGCGTACCAGCAGGGCAAGGATTTCTATGCACAAGCCGGAGTTCCGGGCTTTGAAGAAACCGGACATCGCCCGGGCGTGGCGGGTTCGTTCCCTGATTTCTCCTGGAGCGGTTACGCGTCCTTGAGTGGCTCCACTTTTGATCAGCGTCCCAAAACGCAGGACTTAAAAGTCACCGAATTCAACGACAGCCTGACCTGGGTGAAGGGCCGCCACATTCTCAAGTTTGGATTGAACTTCCGCCACTGGGTTCCGCTCTTCACCGATAGCGGAACTTATGAAGGCCAGTGGAATTTCAACGGCTCCATCACGCAAAACAAAGCCAAACCAGCCGGCACTGGTGACGCCTTCGCGGACTTTGCCTTGGGCGTCCCGTTCTCCGTGGGCCGCAATTATCCGGCCGATTGGTTCGGCGGCATGGCGAATTATTGGCATTTTTATGTCCAGGACGATTTCAAGGTGAATAGCCGCCTCACCCTCAACATTGGCCTACGCTATGAGCTGTCGCCCTGGCTGGATGGTTACAAGGGGCAGGTTGGAACGTTCCTTCCGAAATCAGCCAAGCCCGTGGCAGTGCAGGCCGTGAACCTGAACGCGCAGTTCGTGGCTCCGGTGGCCAACGGATTGTTTGGCAACCTGATCCAAACCTGCGCCCAAGCCGGGCTCGCCGCCAACTGCACCGCCACCGATTACACGCAGTGGGCTCCCCGCTTCGGCTTCGCCTGGCGGCCCCTTGACGACAAGACCGTGATTCGCGGAGGCTACGGCATCTTCTACGAA
>JBBQUE010000611.1:0-3138 GCA_038212805.1 Bryobacterales bacterium
GATTGGGCATCGCGCGACCTTCGCCGCCGCCATAAGCAGCTCGAGTCGGTCACGAGGGAACTGTCGTCCACTCTTCAGCGTGCTCCCACCGAAGCGGAAATAGCCGAAAAACTCGGGGTTGACGTGGAGCGTTGGCGGGAAATGATGATGGACCTCCACAACGTTGGTCTGGTTTCGGCATCTGTTCGATCCACCGATGGTGACGAATTGCCGCCTCCCGATTTTCCCTGCAAGCCCGAAAGCCAGCCGGATCACGTCTGCGCGCGCCGCCAGATGCGTACGGTTTTGAACGATGCCATGGGGGGATTGCCGGAGCGGTATCAAAAAGTTGTCCTGCTGTATTACACCAACGAAATGACCATGAAAGAGATCGGTGGTCTGCTCGGGATTAACGAGAGTCGAGTGTCCCAGATTCATAAGTCGGCTCTTGAAAAGATGCAGACTGTTCTGCAGTCCAATGGAATTCAGTCCAGCCAGGCATTCTAACTGGCACGGCGAGCCTATGGCGTAATGTTGCCACCGGCTGACCTGATATCGCTGTTTTTCGTGATGTAGTCCAGCGCCGCCCGGGTAAAGGCCGCCACGTATCCTGCACCGTTCGTCATCAAGCTATCTTTGGTCATATAGTCGAAGAAGATATCCGGCCTGACCCCGATATTCTCTACCACCGCGGCCGGGATGTAATCCTGCGTTATTACCGTCGCCTTCCGCGTCATGAGCGATTCAGTAACTAGAGTGGTGGCGGACGAATAAGTAGTGGCGGATAACTCTTCCACATTGCCTCCCGCGCCCATCGTACGATTTCCGAACAGCACCGCCCGATGATTGTCCTGTATCACCGCTGCAAAGAAGTCCGCCGCCGAGGCCGAGAGCTCGTCAACCAGCAGTACCATCGGCTTGGTGTAAGCGACGGGATTGCCGCGCGCATCCGTAGCCGGCGCAAGGTCAAGCGACGCGGCACAGACCGGGAGCGGAGGAGTAATTCCACTGGGCCGCGCGTACGCGTCTTGCACGGCTTTCAGATTCTCCTGCCGCTGCCGGATAGCAGTATCGTCCTCGCCTTGTTCCATCGCCGTCTGCAAGGCATATTCATAGTCCCCGATCCAGCTTCGAGTTGCCCGGATTTGAAGTCCCACAGTCCTGAACGGGGCAGGGAACACCCGGGCCAGCAAATCCTCCGCAAAGCATGCGTCGCCGCCCGGGTTTCTGGTTATGTCTAAAATCAACCCGTCGGTGGCCTGCTGCATATAAAGGATTTCCTTTTCGAAATCCGCCGTATCGAAGTAATAACCATCGAAGCTGGGGATACGCACGTACCCCAGAGTGCTGCCTTCCGCCTGGAAAGTTCCCGTGTAAAACAGATCGGCCGGCCGCGCTCCCAAACGCCGGACGAAGTTGGCCGGCAATTGGAACACCGGCGCCGTCTCGCCAAACCCTCGCAGCAGCCGCTTCCGCACCCGCATGCTCCGGGCCCGGCTGGTCCGCTCCAGAGCCCTTCCGGACTCCGCACTGGCGGAAGCGCCATTAAACGGAGAAATCACTGGCCCGATTGAAGTTACAGCCGTACCCGTTTTCCGCCACGGAATAGTAAACGTGACCATCCCCGCCGCTCCCCGATCCACCACCACGGCCGCAAAATCTCCAATCTCATGGGCCCGCGGCATCACGTCCTGCCAACGCTCCGTCAAAAGACTCACCGCGAACCGCCGCGTGCTCAAAGGATTCCCGGCTCCCGAGTATTTTGTGAACCCGTCCACCAGTTCCTCCACCGGCTTTCCGTCGATCGACACCAACTCATCTCCGATCTGAAATGGATATTTGGATTCCGCCAGGCGGGTCCGCGAAATCTGGTCGATCCTGACCTTGCCCTCATATAAATCCGCACTGAAACCGAGCGACGCCCCAAAGTCCGAGGGCAGCAGAAACTGATCGTGCGCGTCGTTCAAACTGGCCACGTAAGCCACCATCACCTCGTAAAAATCCAGGTCGCTGGTGGTCTTGGCGGCTTTGTCCAACCATCCGCCGATATTGAGTAAGTCTACGCCCAGGGCATCCCGCTTCCACTGGGCTGGACCGTAATTGATGGCATACACGGACGCCATCTGGCTAAAGTCCGATACCTTTTGTTGGGGAGTCATCTGAGCTTCCGCGGTCGGTGAGTCCATCGCCAGAAGAAAAACGAAAATACAAGTGCCGGTCATTCGCATTCTGTAAAAGGGATCGGCTGATCCGTTTCAAAGAATGAGTCGGCTAAGACAGAAAAGGGGTGGTACGGTCAATTGCTTAGTTAAGTTAAGGTGGTGTCAATAGTCTTGTGTAAACGGATTTTTCGTTCGAGCGTTTTTCTTCAAAATCTGTGATCTTTTACCCAGTACCAGCTGGAGGGTAAGGCTCTGCGAGGACGTAACCTGAGCGCCAGCCTGGTGGCCGGACGGTTCTCCCCGCCTGGCCCGGATGGAAAGCAACCGGAATCGGCCCAATGCGGCAAATCCCCGGGGTTTCGGGGCACACCCCCCATGTCATTTCCAAAGCAATTTCTGTATGGCCTGAACCGGCGATTTCCGGCTAGCGTGGCACAGAGGGCATACGCTCCGGCCACAGAATCTGAAAGCGATTCAGAGCCTCCTTCCAACCCTGAATGAAGGACCATTTTTTGCAAACATTCATTAACGCCAGATACAGCAGTTTCAGCGCCGCTTCTTCGTTCGGAAATGAGCCCCTTGTCTTGATCACCTTGCGCAGCGTCATGTTCAGGGACTCAATCGCGTTGGTGGTGTAAATCACTTTCCGGATATCCGGCGGAAATCCAAAGAACGGAATAATGCGCGCCCAGTTGCGGCTCCAGATCTGCCCCACTGCCGGATGAGTTGCATCCCACTGGGCGGCGAACGCGCCACCAGCGCCATTTCCTCCGTTGCTGCCATGAAACGTAGTTAAGACTGGCCGCACCAGATGTACGATGCAGAGCTGCACCTGGCTCTTGGGAAAAGCTGTCTCAATGGCCTGGGAAAGCCTTTCAGCCCATCCACGCAGGCAATAAACACGTCTTTCACCCCCCGGTTTTGCATCTCCGTCAGCACTTGCAGCCAGAACTTGCTGCCTTCCTGGGCCGCCACCCAGAACCCCAGCACTTCTTTC
>JBBQUE010000612.1:0-3136 GCA_038212805.1 Bryobacterales bacterium
GTCCCGCTGGTGGGTACCGCAATCAGCCAATCCTCGGACGAAGTGACGGTAACCGGAACGGACGGACTGTAACTGGTGACCGCGATCTGGTTTGGGTTTCCGTCAAAAGACAGGTTGGCACCTGGGCCCAGTTGAGTGGGCGCCATGGTTGCGAAGGGATTGACGTCTACCTGAAGGAAGGCGCGCTCGAATCCGGCAAAAAAGCCGCCGGAGAGCGAAGCGGTGATCACACCGGTATGCGAGCCCAATCCCAAGCGGGAGGGATCGATTGAAACCAGAGTATCGAGATATTTTGGCGAAGATGAGGCGTGAAGCCTCTCATTGCCGTCGTTGGTCCCCGCCGTCAATGTGTTCAAGACGACGGGCGGGTTGGAATAGGAGTTAGTTGAACATGGGATGGGCGGAGGTGGGGGATCGCCCAGTTGGAGGTCAACGACAACCGTATCAAGGTGCGCCGAAGTGCAGCTAATGCGGTAGTAGTAGGAGTATGGGGTCAGTTCCGTTGGAGTGAGATCCGGTATGCCCGGGATTGCAGGGTCCAACCCTCGCAGAATGCGGATGGGCGCGGGCCGCACCCAGTGGCAAGGCGTGCAGAGAGGAAACATTACGCTAAGACTGACGTCGATCGGGTTGGAGGAATCATTCTCCAACCAGAAGTACCTGCCGCCGTAAGACGAATATTGAACCGTGGACGCGGGGAAGATCGGAATGTAGCCTGTGTTGCCGACATCGTGCTGAACAGAAGACGGAGTGAGTTCGGAATAGTAGCGCGTGGAAGCTCCGCTTTCGTCCGTCAATTCAAAGAGTTTCCCAGTTAGATTCGATGGACCGGTCAGCGTGATGCTGAGGCTGGTTGGGCTAAAGTACTGGAAGTTCGACCACGCCACTCCGTCCAGCCGCAGACTGGTCGATTTCGTGAAGCCGCTGCCGGTAATTCCCACTACGGTGAGGGCGGGAAGCGGCCCACTACCTGGCGCGACGCTCCGGATGGACATGCCGGGGCCGATAGCCACCGCGGCCGGCTGGAACGAAACCTGCCATTGTTTCCCGCTTACATCGCGCCAAGGGTGAGGGGAGGCGAGGGTGATGGCCTGCGTGATGCCCAGCGGCGCGGCGTCCAGCACCGGGACGGTGATCTGAGCCACGGGGAGATTCGGCAAGCGCCCGATTCCGCCCGAATCTGCGCCGAAGACAACTTCGGCGTGGCTCCCCCGCAGCCTGGCTGCGCCCTGCTGGTCACCGCTGGCGCTGAACACATGAATGGCGGAGATATCGCCAAAGACGGCCGCATCCAGATCGATGGTGAATCGACCATGGGTGAACGGCATGGGGGAAGGCAGCATGACCATGATCTGCGCCGTGCCTCCGGGCGGGACCGGCGAAGTAGATACCAGGGCCGTGATGGAGTCGAGATCGGCGGGGAGGGCGCAAGCAGCCAGAAAAAGGAAACAGAATCCGCTAATTTGCGCCGGCCGTGTTGATTGTGGCATGTCTCTCATCCCGGTCCAATTCTGGCACGTTGGCTAGGCGTGCGGACGGGGTGGCGACGGCAAGTGGTTGAATTGCAACGGCAAATTAGTTTGCCAGTCGCGGGACCGGCCTTTGGTGCCGGGCTAGGAATCCATGAAGCGGTAGGCGATCATGTGGCAGATGATCATGTGGGCATCTTCGATGCGGCCCATGTGGGGCACCGGGACTTGGATGTTTAACTGGGCCAGGGGGCCGAGTTTGCCGCCGTCGCGGCCGGTGAGGGCGATGGTTTTGCAGCCGGCTTCGTTGGCGTACTCGACGGCGCGGAGCACGTTGGGGGAGTTGCCGGAGCCGCTGATGGCCATGACAACGTCGCCGGGTTGGGCGAAGTTCTTGAGTTGCTCGGCGAAGACGCAATCGTAGCCGACATCGTTGGCATAGGCGGTCATGGTGGGCAGGGAGTCCGTCAGGGCCATGATGCGGAAGCGCGAGGGGCGGTTGAAGCTGGCCCCTTTAACGATGTCGCAGGCGAAGTGCGACGCGGTGGAGGCGCTGCCGCCGTTGCCGCAGACGAAGATATGCCGGGAGTCCGTCCGGGCTTGATCGAACCACTGGATGGCTTGCTCCACGAGGTTGACGTCGATTTTCTGGATGGCATCCAGGAGCTCGGTTTTGTACTGTTCTGCGAAGTTCATACGAGGAAGAAGTTGAAGGCCTTGGCGAGGTAGGTTTTTAGTTCCGCGCGCTTGACCACGGCGTCGAGAAAGCCGTGTTTCAGCAGGAATTCGGAGGTCTGGAAGCCTTCCGGAAGCTTTTGGCGGATGGTCTGTTCGATGACGCGGGGACCGGCAAAGCCGATCTGTGCGCCGGGTTCAGCGATGTTGAGATCGCCCAGCATGGCGAAACTGGCGGTGACGCCGCCGGTGGTGGGGTCCGTGAGGACGCTGATGAAGGGGATACGGGCTTCTTCCAGGCGCATGAGCGCAGCCGAGATTTTACCCAGCTGCATGAGGCTGACCGCGCCTTCCTGCATGCGGGCTCCGCCGGATGCGGAGACGATGATGAGCGGGGTGCGGGCGGCCAGGCAGCGTTCGATGGACCGGGTGATTTTCTCGCCCACCACCGCGCCCATGCTGCCTCCGATGAATTTCAATTCCAGCGCGCAGATGACGACCGGACGCCCGTTCAGGAGGCCGTCCGCGCAGATGACGGCATCGAGCAGGGAGGTGCTGGCTTGCATGGCGGACAGGCGGGAGACGTAGGATTTCGAATCTACGAAGTTCAGGGGGTCGGTTGAGGTCATGCCCTGATCGAATTCTTGGTAATGGGCATCGTCGAAGAGGAGGGCCATGCGGGAGCGGGCATCCATGCGGAAGTGATGCTCGCACTTGGGGCAGACCTGGAAATTGTCTTCGAGCGTCTTGCGCCAGACGATCTGGGCGCAGTGCTGACACTTCAGCCACAGCCCTTCGGTGCGAACGCGCCGCTCGCCTTCTTCAGGAGCACCGACGGACGGCTTTTCTCTAGTAAACCACGCCACCTTCATAGTGTGTCACAGGTGGAATTGGTCAGGCCCTGCGTGGAACCCCATTGATGTCGACGGTGAGTTCGCCGGCGCGGAAGATGCCGTCGGTTACGCGGTGGATAGCGGTTTGGGTGTGGATTT